>JAIPFY010000104.1 GCA_021736385.1 Spirochaetia bacterium
AGCATCCCCTATCCGCATCTTCCGATATACATTGACGCCATACTGCTGCTGATATACCATGATATATGAAAATCTTGTACCGATAGGGTGCGGTCGTTCTCAGCAGCGATTGTCCCAGCTGAATCTCCCATGATGCGGTATGATTCTGCGATTACCCGCACACGTGCCTGAACACCAATCCCATCCTAGCCTGACCCGAAGTCTGTATGCGTGAAGGACTCTCACAGTTGAGGAGAACTGTTGACAGATGAGGGATCATCACCATCCCCGTGAACACTGCCGAAGGCAGAAAGGAATATACGATGGATACGAAGAAGAGACTCACGAGTACCAATGGCGCACCGGTAGCTGACAACCAGAATGTCATGACCGCAGGAAAGCGTGGACCGATGCTCCTGCAGGACGTCTGGTATCTGGAGAAACTCGCTCACTTCGATCGAGAAGTGATACCTGAGCGGCGTATGCATGCCAAAGGCTCGGGAGCCTTCGGGGATTTCACCGTCACTCATGATATCACCCGCTATACCAAAGCCGATATCTTCTCTCAGATCGGTAAGAAGACAGAACTGTTCGCCCGATTCTCCACGGTCGCAGGAGAGCGGGGAGCAGCTGATGCAGAACGAGATATCAGAGGATTCGCAGTCAAGTTCTACACAGGAGACGGTAACTGGGACCTCGTCGGTAACAACACCCCGGTATTCTTCCTGCGGGATCCCCTGAAGTTCCCCGATCTCAACCATGCGGTCAAGCGGGACCCCCATACCAACATGCGAAGTGCCAGGAACAACTGGGACTTCTGGACCTCCCTTCCCGAAGCGCTCCACCAGGTGACGATCACCATGAGTGATCGCGGGATCCCTGCCTCCTACCGCCATATGAACGGCTACGGCAGCCATACCTTCAGTCTCATCAATGCACAGAATGAACGGATCTGGGTTAAATTCCATCTGAAGACCCAGCAGGGCATCAAGAACCTGACAGATCAGGAAGCTGAAGCGGTGGTGGCCAAGGACCGGGAGAGTAACCAGAGAGATCTGATGGAGAGCATAGACCGCGGCGACTTTCCCAGATGGACCATGTACATCCAGGTGATGACTATCGAAGAAGCAGAGGCTATGCCGTATAATCCCTTCGACCTGACAAAAGTATGGTCCCATGCCGATTTCCCGCTGATCGAAGTGGGCGTGATGGAACTGAACCGGAATCCGGAGAACTACTTTGCCGATGTCGAGCAGGCTGCCTTCAATCCTGCGAACATCGTCCCGGGTATCGGGTTCTCCCCTGACAAGATGCTGCACGGCAGACTCTTCTCCTATGCGGATGCCCAGCGATACCGACTGGGAGTGAACCATCACCTCATTCCGGTGAACGCACCGAAGAACGGGGCACACAGCTATCACAGAGACGGACAGATGCGAGTAGACGGGAACTACGGAGCGACACTCGGGTATGAACCGAACAGCTACGAACAGTGGCAGCAGCAGCCTGAGTTCGCAGAACCTCCCCTGCCGGTATACGGCAATGCAGATCACTGGGACTTCAGAGAAGATGATGAGGACTACTACACCCAGCCGGGCAGACTCTTCAATCTGATGACCCCGGAACAGCAGCAGGTACTCTTCGAGAACACCGCACGTGCTATGGGTGATGCTCCGAAGATGATCAAGGTACGTCACATAACAAACTGCATGAAGGCAGACAAGGCCTATGGTGAAGGTGTGGCAGCAGCCCTTGGGATCTCTCCTGATACGGTATGATCAGCATACTGTGTATCATGTGACCAGATGATACCCTCCTGCGGGATTGCAGGAACCACAGCTACCTGCTATGATTGCTGCCTGCTGCGTTACGATGCAGCAGGCAGCAGCTATTCTACGATAGTACAGAAGGAGTGAACGGACGTGAAGAGATACCTCATGATCACAGCCGGCAGCCTGTCCCTCATACTGGGGATCATCGGTATCGTGCTCCCGCTGCTGCCCACCACCCCGTTTCTGCTGCTCTCGGCCTACCTGTTCACCGGGAGCAGTGAACGACTCTACAGATGGCTGACCGATCATCGGGTGTTCGGCAACTACATCCTCTGCTACCGCAAGTACCGGGCCATATCGAAACGGACGCTGGTATTCAATCTGATCCTGCTGTGGGGACTCATCGGATTCTCTGTGCTGTTCGTCCTGACCGAACTCTGGCTGCAGCTGCTGCTTGCAGGTATTGCCATCGGTGTCACTGTGCACCTCACAAGCCTCAACTCCCTCACCCCTGAGATGCTCATCCACTGCAGAGATGAGGAACCTGCTGATCACCAGCAAAACAGCTGATCAGCAGATACACGTGATACATTGTAGTGACCTGATGTGGTATACTCTCATATAGCAGTAGATACAGGAGGAGAGTTCTCATGACACGATACCTTGTTGGATATATCACAGAGACCGGTACGACCGAAGAGGCAGCAGGTGCGATCGCAGAGCAGCTGAGGACTTCAGGTGATCAGGCGGATGTGCTGCCTCTTGATGAGATCGACACGATCGATCAGTACGAGAGGATCATCCTCGGTTCCCCGATCCACGGGATGAAGGTGCTCCCGGTCTTCACCGAATTCCTCGAAACCCATGCAGCCGACCTTGAGGGACGTCTGTACGGACTGTTCATCCTCTCCTACATCTATCCACTGGGAGGGTCCTTCTGGAAGAAGATCATCCGTAACGGACTCAGACAGCTGGAAGAGCAATACCATCTCTCACACACAGTGATCTTCGGCGGGAAGGTCGAAAAACCCATGCCTGCATTGATCAGAGCCCTCTTCGGTATCAGAGGCAGCAAGAGCCTGGACTCACGAGATGCTCAGGAGATCCCGCGTTGGGTCGCCGGCTTGAAGCAGTCCTGAGAAGCTTCACCACAGCAGTCGCTGCAGTGAAGCTATCCCTCATCAGCTATCGTGAAACAGGCTCTACTCAGTCCAGATAGGTTTTGATGAGCTGAGCACAGGGGTTCTCACGCACTTTGAGGATCTGCATCTCACGTTCGGCATTCTCAAGCGAGCTGGATGCATGTGCGGTATTGACCATGATGTTCATACCGAACTCACGTCTGACCGTCCCTCCCGGCGCTTTTGTCGGATCTGTAGGACCAAGGATCTTCCTGATGTTGTTCACAGCATGCTCACCCTCATAGATGAGAATCATACACTTCACCGAACCGGGTTTCTGCAGATCTTCCTCTGAACACTCTTCTGCCCGCTTGCCGGTCATGAACTGTATGACCTGCTGGAACTGATCCTCAGCATATTCTGCTCCGAAGCTCTGTGCCAGCGATACAGATACATCTGAACTCAGGGGCGATTCGAATGCTCCCTCAAGGATCTCTTTAGCCTGCTCACCGATCGCCTCGGCGAATTTGGTCTTCAGGGAACTACGAAGCGGCTCATAGAATGCAAGGGTCTCAGCCACACTCATATGATGCACTTTCATACCGATGATCCTCGCTCCCGTTCTGGAGAACATATCGATGATGGTCCCGGGCCGTGAGGAGGCCTGCTTCCAGTTATCGGGCTTGATGATCACGAGCGTCTGTTCGATACTGCCGGGATTCACATAGGTGATGTTCTTCACTATGGGATTCTGTGCAGGGAGCCAGTTTGCGAACAGCTTCAAACCCTCATCTGCGAGCTCCTGGTTTCGCGGGGTCAGGACAGCCGGTTCGAAATAGATGATCTTGTTCGCATCTTCAGGATCAAGGATCAGGTCTGCATAGGTATCACGGATGGTCTCACCGGTTATCGATTCCATGCTGCGGTTCTCCGCATAGAGGGCTCCGCAGATATCCGAGAGCTTCCTGCAGGGATCTTCCCCTTGAAAGAGCAGCAGCAGAGAACGGTGCGGCCGGCCCCCAGAAGGTCCGAGGTTGTTCCTGACATACTCTGAGAGCAGTCGGGCAGCCCACGGGTTCGCAGGATCCTGCTGCGTTTCAAGAAGAGCAGCGAATTCTTCAGTGAATACGGCATCAGGAGCGATCATCTGTGCACCGACGAGCTCGAGATCTGCACGAAGCAGCAACCGGGATACCACTCCTCCGGTACGGCTCTTTGCTACGGTATAGGGAGAGATCAGCACATATGAGAGATTCTGTTTCATCACGAGGTACTCCTTAACTCTGTTCTTCTGCGCTCAGCATATCCTGCATCCAAGCAGTATGTCCACTATCTTCTGCCGCAGATGAAGCGGTTAATCCCCATCCAGGGGGAGATCAGCCGCACGTAAGCATGTCTATGGGCTGTTCTGTGATGATCGCTCAACGTTTGCCTCGGGTGGGGAGGAATGGAGAGCTCCGCACACGTGCAGAACTCTCCGGTCCTCATCCGGGCATCAGGTACTGCACTTCGTCACCGGTATCTGCAGTTCTGTCAGCCACTGCTGCGGGTCCTCTCGATCCCATATCCCGTGAATATAGGATTCTCTCGGACTGTCAGTCACCCTGAAACCATTCTCACCGATCCATGAGAACAACCTGTTATAACTCTCCCGCAGGGTCGCATACGGTCCGGTATGCATCAGACAGGCTGCCTGCGTCACCTCCTTCACCGTCTTGAACTTCACCTGCTCTGACTCTCTGCAGGGCTCTATGACCGCTTCACAGATCTCTACATCGATATCATGCTCACGGTATTCGCCGTCATGGTAGATGGTGAAACAGTAGGCAGGTTCACTGCAGATAGCTCCCACTGAGCCCATATACTCCCCCATCTTCGGGACGATGTCAAAATAGCTCTCATACCCGGGTACGACCGTCCTCATCGATGCGACGGTGACTTCCGGTAACCGTTTGATACTCACTGATGATCCCATAGCTTCTGGTACTCCTTCTGATTGGATCAGATACTCTTCAAGCCGTGCAAGACGGCTCTCTGCCTGCTCTATCACCTGTCTCTGACGCTGCTGCTGAGCCTTGAGCAGCAGCGATGCCTGCTCAGGCCTGGCAATGAACTCCCGTACCTCATCAAGAGAAAGACCGAGGTCCTTCAATCTGAGGATCTTCCGTATCATCGGCAGCTGTTCGGTGCTGTAGTATCGATACCCTGTCACAGCATCGATCCGAGCCGGCTTCAGCAGACCGATCTGCTCATAGTATCGCAGCGTCTTCGGGGTGATCCGATTGATCTTTGAGAATTCTCCTATCGTATACATCTTCACTCCTGCGCAAGAGATGTATAGAAGCTACACCCTCCCCCAAGGGGAAGGTCAAGCCCATTGTCCATATGTTTCTCATGTTGTGCAGGATCCATCTGAGAGCAGGTACGACTGCTCGCTGTACCTGCAGATATGATGAACATTCCAGACGCAGGAGGAAGGGACCTTGCATATCCTGCCTCATGCAGGTACACTTCCCGGGATCGTTCCCTGTATCAGTTGAGCTGTGCTCCTGTGCAGAAGAAAAAGGAGTATGTGATGAGATGGTATGTGGAGGTGCTCAGACAGTATGCCGTGTTCAGAGGTCGGTCGGCGCGAACAGAGTATTGGATGTTCATCATCATCAATCTGGTCATGACCCTGCTGCTGGATCTGTTCGATTCAGCACTCCTTGGTGACATGGTCTATGCCTCGGGACCGCTGACCTCCATCTATATGCTGGCGGTGCTGCTCCCCAATCTGGCAGTAGCGGTCAGAAGACTGCACGACACGGGAAGGAGCGGGTGGTACCTGCTGCTGCTGCTCATCCCGTTCATCGGACTGCTGCTGTTTCTGATCCTCATGGCACAGGACAGTCATCCCGGGGACAACCGGTACGGCGCTGATCCGAAACACAGGACAGCAGGCTGAACGGTACAGGATCGTGGGGCCAGATCCTACCAGCAGTTCCTGTCCTGCCTTCATGAGTTGGCTCAGCGATACTGCATCTGCAGCATGCGGTCCTGAGTGCCTCCCGCTGTCCCGGGACCGCAGCAGCTTCACATCCGTGCCAGGCGTACTTTCTCTGCCCGCTGGGACCTCCGATGGATCAGCATGCTCTTTCGCTGCAGTGCCAGCTGCCTCTGGCTCTCCCGATGGATCTCATCGAGTGTTGCCCGTATATGCTCCGGTATGTGATAGTTCAGCTCTTTTGCCAGACTCAGATACCGTACCGCCATCTCTTCTTTGGAATTCCCTTTGATGTTGGATTGCAGGAAGAATCGTTCCAGGATCTCCAGTTCCGATTTGGCATCATGAGCCAATCTGAACACATGTGCGAGCTCCTTATAGGGAGCTGAACTTACCCCATAGCAGGATATGCAGTTCGCTTCGAACTCTTTTAACAAAATCAACTTGGTCAATAATTCTATAGCCTGTCCATAGGCTTTCATGCTCTCGAGTTCCTCTACCCGCTCATAATACGCCAGGGCTTCCTGTGCCAATGATTCTCTCAGTTCTCTGTTCACGACTCGTTTCTCCCTTGATTTGTCATCATCTGTGTAGATTTCCAAATCACCTCTTTGAAGAACTTGCTTTAGTACATGTCATGAAGTTCACTCATAGATTCTTGTAAGGGTGAATTCTTATTCTACACCAAACCTTCGGGTAAATACAGATTACAGAATGCCGATTACCAGAGATTCTTTCATGATCATTGATGAGAGATCACAGCTTCTGAACGTCTCAGGGCTCTTACTGAGAACCCACTCATGCAAGCCCTCAAGCTGACAGGATCACTCAAGAACACCTCACGGAGCTATGAGAATGGATATCATGGGAATACTGCCTGGAAGCTTCGGTGCATATCTTGGGAGCTGCCGATCCGGTTAGCTCCCCGCTCCCGAGAGGGACCTGTCAAGGGCATATGATAAAATCCTCTATTCCCTGAGATCTGTCAAATTGTCTTACCCGCTTCCTCGGGAAACGGCAAAAGGTGAAGGTTCTGAACCGACCCTGTGCATCAAGAGCAGCTTCAAGTCCTTCTTTTCTGGCCTGAAGCTCAGCCTGTGCTCTGAGTTCCCTGCATATATGAGGATATTCCCGGGAAAGATCCCGGACCTCATCTTCTTTGCAGATAGCAGAGAACTCCTGAGTATCGGAAAATGGGAACAACTGTTCTCTATCGCCATTGCTCATGAAGATGTACTTCCACTCGTCTGTGCGTACCATCATCTTGAACCCTCTCGTACCCGGTTGCCCATGATAACCGAATAGACAGTCCCTGATCTTCTCGTGCTTGTGTACCCCATGCAGCAGATCAGCCCCACCGCGAAGTAT
>JAIPFY010000016.1 GCA_021736385.1 Spirochaetia bacterium
CTTTGGTGTTTTATTTTGTTCAACTATACTATACCATATATAGAGGTCTATTGCTATATATGATAACGAATTATTAGTATTTTTTACCTTTTTACACCGCTATTTCAAGCCCTGTTTTCAACTGCGAAAAATGAGTTAGGAAGCATCACGAAGACTATGAACTACAGAAAAAAGCAACCGATATCGTATTCGGTATCATTGATCCAGATACTAGGGATAGAATGCATGCCCGATCACTCTCTGATGAGATACTAGCAAGTCTCGAAATCGAAGGTGAACATATATCCTATGATTCGGTATACTCCTCTATTTGCAGACGTCTTGATGTCAGTTTGGAGACACAGGCTAAAACTGATCTATATGCTGAAGATATTTCAAGCCTTGTTCTTGATGCAACAGGTAACCTAGAAGAGTTATCCTCCGCAAGAATGAAAAGGTGGCATTCCTTTCTTTTTTCCTCGATGGCTGGCATCAAACCTAATAGTATCGGAGAGTATAGGAAAGGTCCTGTATATATCAGCAAAGGAAATGGCAGAGATCCCGAAATCATATATGAAGGCCTTCCTGCAGATAGGATAGAGACAGAGATGGAACGGCTCATCAGTTTCATCAATACTGAGAATGAGAAGAGACCTCTCGTGAAAAGCGCTATTGTATCCATGTGGTTTCTCTGTATCCATCCATTCGAGGATGGGAATGGTAGGATCTCTAGAGCAATCTCAGACTATGTGCTATCAAAAGGTTTTAATGAGACGTATCGAGTCTACAGCATGTCTTCCCTGATTCTGAAAAAACGCGTTGATTACTATCACCTGTTACATGAGTTCAGCGCACAATCAGAGTCCCTTGATTTGACACAGTGGCTTCTCTGGAATATTGATATTGCTACCCAAGCAAAGAAAGAAGCCGTAAAAATCTTTGAAACAAGCATGAAACTTACACGATTCATGAAGAATCTTGATCCATCGATCTATAATTCGAGGGAACTGTCCATGCTCTTCAAGCTTGCTGATGGGTCTTTTGAGGGTAAGCTATCGACTGATAAATGGGCAAAGATGAACAAATGCTCTCCTGCAGCTGCTTCAAGGGATATTCATCATCTCCTCCAAGAAGGATTCTTGATACCTTCTGGCCAAAAGGGACCAAAAACAGGATATTTCCTAGATCCTGCATTACTGGAAAAGCTCTAATCAAGAATGATGTTTTTTCATGAAGGGTATCTATCCTTATCAAGATACCCTTGAGATCTTTGATCAGCAAATCAAAGAAGAAAGAAAGAAAAACGGAGTATGTTATGAATACACGAGATCTCTGGTCACGTACATTCATCATTGTTGGTAGTATTGCTATGATAATTGGAGCTTTAGACCCTCTTGAGGGTTCTATAGTCATACTTATTGGTAGTGGTTTAGTTGTCCTTGGAACGTATCTGAACGAAACAAAACGGGGAATGCTGTACTGGATGTGGGTGTTCATATTGATATTAGTTGGTGTTGTCGTCATGTGGATAATCAGTATCTTCGGTGGAATTGGCGGAAATACTGGACGGTCTCTATGGTTGAGTCTTCTCATTCTACCATATCCCGTTGGATGGATAATGGGTGTTTTCAGTCTTATTGTTAGGCTAAAAGCCTATGTGAAGGCAAAGAAAGAAATGAAGAAAACTGAGATCTGATATTACTGTAGAATGATATTTTTAAAGAATAAGATATCAAGTACTACTACTCAAGCATGAGAGATAACCTTCTTAAGTGAAGATGGAGAAATTCCTTGGAATTGATTGCTAGGTTGATTCCTCTTATAAACTTCAAATCATAGAGCCAATTCCAAAACAGGGTACCAACACCATACCGACGTGTAAGTATGTACAAGATAGTGAATCGAGGTAAACGCCTCATCGTTGGGTAGAATCCCACTATCGCCTAATGGGATTTTTGAGGATATGTGTGGTATTCGTGGCAGGATTAGGTGGAGCAGAAGGGCTTGCACACTTAAGTTTCAGGGCCTTTTAGCATTCATGTTCCATGGGAAGCAAAGCTTCCCAGTCATTTTCTGTCCTGCACTTCGCAGCATCCGTCAGGCAATACCAGACCCAGCACTATCTGAAAAACTCAAAAGCCAAAAGGGACCGACCCCCAGAATTTCAAGAAATCCACCTAAAATGCAAAAAACCGATCTCCCATAAGGAAAACCGGTTCTCAAATTGTATCAATTTCATCTACTAGATATGCCGGGGACGAGACTTGAACTCGTACAGCTTATTCAGCCGGGGGATTTTAAGTCCCCTGTGTCTACCAATTCCACCACTCCGGCGACTTCCCACATACTACTGTGGAGATGATCGTTGGTCAACTACTCTCTGGCATCTCATGCAAGTTTTGCATCGGAGTGACGTGGAGACCGCTCATGCTTGCATCATGCAGCTAATTATACTATGTTCATAGCATGAGATTCATAGATTCGCATTTTCACCTGTCACACCTGCAGCAAAAAGGTATTGCGATACCGGAACTCATGAGGACCCTGCACGAGCAGGGTTTTGCAGGTGGGCTTGACATAGGGGTCGATCCCGGGGATCTGACCGATCGTATGGTACTGCTGCGGGAATACCCATCAGTACACTATGCTGCCGGCATCTATCCGAGTCATGCAGCGTCCTCTGACATGCAGGCCGATCTACAGCTGCTCGAGGAACAGATCAGCACCTACAGACCTCACGCAGTGGGAGAGATCGGTCTGGATTATCACTGGGGCTATGCTACAGCTGAACAGCAGAAAGAACTCTGCATCAGGCAGATAGAACTCGCTGACGACTGCAGCCTTCCGGTGGTCATCCATAATCGCGAGGCTGACCAGGATATGCTGGAACTGCTCCAGCTGCACACACCGAAACACGGCCTGATCCTTCACTGCTACTCCTCCGGTGCAGAGATGGTCGAAGCGTATGCGGCTCTGGATGCCTATTTCTCGTTTGCAGGTAATGTCACATATAAGAGCAACCGGGATATGCAGAAGGCCGCCGAAGTGGTACCCATCGACAAACTCCTCATAGAGACAGACAGCCCATACCTCGCACCGATACCAAAGCGCGGGAAGATCTGCACACCGGCGTTCATCCCCTTCACCTATGCATGTATTGCAGAGATACGGCAATTGAGTCCAGATCATCTGGCTGAATCGGTCTGCCTGAACTACTTCCGTCTGTTCCCCGCAAAGAACGTGTAAGTCCCTGCAGGGAATATCTGTCGATCAGCGGAGAACAGATGCCCCGATATTCACATGCGGCTGCTGATAGCGCAGTTCGAAGGAGTCTTTGAATGACAGATCCATATCGGCTTCGATGAAGAACTGTATGGGATAGACGGTAAAGAGATAGCCGGTCTTCAGATGCAGGACCTGATCTTCGAGCAATGAGGAGAATCCCCCCACTGTCGGCATATAGTAGTAACTGGTCCCGATCCCAGCGTACAGGGCTACATCACCATACCACATGGACATCTGAGCAAGACCGAAGAACGAAGCAATCAGCAGATCACTATCTTCAGGTACACCGACGGTCTCGTGGTACCCCCGTGCATTCTCACTCATGTAATCCACCGAGAACGCAGTCCCGAGGACCCCTCGACCGCCGACCGAACGAAAATCGATACCAGGTCTGATGACCGCACTGCCGGTGCTGTCGAAGTCAATACCGACATGAGCCCCGACAGAACTCTCTGCAGCACTCAGAGGCAATAACAGCACACCTGCCATCAGGAACAGACATGCTACCAGTTTGTTGTTTGAAAACATCATATTCATCTCCATTGTCATGCGCTGACTCTTACTTCTGTGTATAGATACCATAGAGAAACAGCTCATCCGGTGCAGCATCTTCTTCCTGTCCCAGAAGCGCGACCAGCTGATCAGCAACCTGCCGGTAATCATATTCGATACTTGCAGAGATATCGCTTCCACTCAGAGGAAGGTATCTGCCCTGCTCTATGATGGCGATCATATCATTATTAGCGATCAGTGGTAATACCTTCAGCGTATCTGCACCAAGTAATATGCACAGAGTCTGCACCTGTGTATCTGCAAAGGCTGCCACAGCCTGTCGGATCGCTGCGGTACTGATCGGATACTCGTCAAGAACAGCTATCTGAGGATGATTGGCCCCATCGGCACACAGCTTCGGGAACAGCTGGTCTACATCATCCTGATCCTGAACCATGATCCCTATACGACTATGATCAGAGAACCTGTCATCAAGCAGATCATCAGCCTGAAGCCAGCCGGTATGCAGTGCCTCGATAAGATAATGATCGGCTACACCTCGTGCACTGGGAGGTAACTGCTCATACATCCGGGAAGATACCATCAGGAGAACGCGCACGCCCTCATCTTTCCACTGTTCTACGATCGAGGCAAAGAGAGGATCGGTGCCCTCCAGGAACTCTTTGGATAGTGCTGGAGAGAGCCACAGAAGTTCAGGGGTATGCCCCTCTGCGATCTGCTGAACATCAGCAGTACGGTCCTGCGAGTCATAGATGAGTACCTTCAGCGTTCTGCTGTGATCGCTCAGGGCCTCTTGCAGTTCCTCTGTGACACCTGTAGAGAGAACCAGATCCTCATATACAGGATCTGCCACGAGCAGGATGTCATAGGACCTGCTGCAGCCGACAGGCAGCAGCACAGCAAGGAGCAGGCACACAGATACTATCCTATTTGATCTCTTACGATTCATCCAAGCAGTCTATCAACAGGCCTCTGATCGGTCAATAAGGAGCATCGATCAGCACTGCTCTCTGGAGAAACTTTTTCCCTGCAATGGGATATGGGGCTTATTGACCAAAGCAGGGTAATGGGGTACGTTCAAAGAGGATTCACTACATTCATATAAAGAGGTACAAATGATGACTTCCTACAAAGAATTAGGTTTGGTTAATACCAAAGAGATGTTTGCGAAAGCTGTGACCGGCGGATATGCGATCCCTGCTTACAACTTTAATAATATGGAACAGCTGCAGGCTATCATACAGGCCTGTGTTGAGACAAAATCACCAGTGATCCTCCAGGTCTCACGTGGGGCACGAGACTACGCGAACATCAACCTGCTGAGGAACATGGCTCGAGGCTCTGTGGAATATGCCAACGAACTCGGATGTGATATCCCCATCACTCTGCACCTCGACCACGGCGACAGCTTTGAGACCTGTAAAGAATGCATCGACAATGGATTCTCATCTGTCATGATCGATGGTTCACACTTCTCCTATGAGGAGAATGTCGCATTGACCAAGAAAGTCGTGGAATACGCACATCAGTTCGATGTGACCGTCGAAGGTGAACTCGGCGTGCTTGCAGGGATCGAAGATGATGTGGTCGCTGAGCACTCCACCTACACCAGACCAGAAGAAGTCATTGATTTCGTCACCAAGACCGGTGTCGATTCACTCGCTATCTCCATCGGTACCAGTCATGGAGCCAATAAGTTCAAGCCTGCTCAGTGTACACTGAACGAACAGGGCGTGCTCATACCGCCCCCACTGAGATTCGATATCCTCGAAGAGATCGAAAAACAGCTCCCCGGATTCCCTATCGTACTGCATGGTTCATCCTCTGTACCTATGGAATATGTCAATATGATCAACCAGTATGGTGGTGATCTGAAGGACTCTGTCGGGATCCCTGAGGAACAGCTGAGAAAGGCTGCTCTCTCAGCAGTCTGCAAGATCAACATCGATTCAGATGGCCGACTTGCCATGACTGCAGCGATCAGGAAAGTCCTCGCTGAGAAACCCGGTGAGTTCGACCCCAGAAAATATATCGGGCCTGCACGTACAGAACTGAAGAAGATGTATATGCATAAGAACATCAACGTTCTCGGCTCTGCTGACCACGCATAGACTCACCAGATATCATGCTTGAGAAAGACCCGTTCATATCGAACGGGTTTTTTTGCAGGTAATTCGGCTCAACACGACCTCCCCTTTGACTATAACCCTGTGACATGATATATTAGCAGTATCTTAAAAATTACATGACCATGAGTACGTAATGTAAAAGGGGGTATATTGGCCGCTAAAGAACAGCGAATCAATCGACAGATTCGTGCACGAGAAGTAAGATTAATTGATCAGGATGGTGAGATGCAGGGTGTTGTAGATACCCGGGATGCGTTGAAGATGGCAGAGGAATCAGGACTTGACCTTGTAGAAGTCTCCCCGAACGCCAATCCGCCGGTCTGCAAGATACTTGACTTTGGTAAGTTCAAGTATGAGAATGAAAAGAAACTCAGAGAATCACGGAAGAATCAGACTCAGATCAAACTGAAAGAGATTCGTATGCAGCCGAAGATCGAGAAGCATGACCTGCTCTTCAAGACCAAGCATATCGCAGAGTTCCTTGAAGAGGGAAACAAGGTGAAAGTCACTATCAGATTCAGAGGACGAGAGATGGCTCATACTGAACTTGGAAGGGTCGTCCTTGACAAGGTGCTTCTGGCACTTCAGGAACTCGATACCGGATGCACACTCGACCGTTCTCCCAAGATGGAAGGACGATTCATGTCCATGATCCTCAGCCCTTCGAAAAGCCCGCGAAAATAGTGGTCTTCAGCTGTAAGGGTATTGACAGTAGCATGTGATTTTTTACATTATACTGTGTTGTCTTTTCCCTGAGATCACAGATCTCCGGGAATCGATCACAAACGTCTCGTAGAGATGTCACTAGCCAGCACTTCCAAGGGGTTCTTGTTCCTTGGGGATGCACAACATTGGGGTTTAACACGTATGCCTAAAATGAAAACAAGAAAAGCCGCTGCAAAGCGTTTCAAGGTAACAGCTTCTGGTAAAGTAAAATACAAGAAGCAAGGTCTCCGCCATATCCTTACTAAGAAAAGTACCAAGCGTAAAAGGACTTTACGACATGACGGACTTCTCAGTGAAGCCGAGATGAAGAAAGTTCAGAAGATGCTACCGTACAATTTTTAATATAAGATAAGGAGAACTTGAGATGCCAAGAGCAGTAGATGGGACACGAAGAAAAGAGAACAGAAAGAAGATAGTCAAGCAAGCCAAAGGGTACTACGGCAGACGAGGGACTAACCTGAGAACAGCAAAAGATGCTGTTACCAAAGCCGGTCAGTATGCTTATCGCGATAGAAGAAGAAAGAAGAGAGATTTCCGTAGATTGTGGATCACTCGTATTTCAGCAGCTGTGCAGTCTGAGGGTATGAACTACTCACAGTTCATCAATGGACTGAAGAAGGCAGAGATCAACATCAACCGAAAGGCTCTTTCAAATATGGCAATTGAAGATAAACAGTCATTTTCTGTTTTAGTCGAACAAGCCAAAAAGGCTTTGATGTAATCAGAGGTACACTATGATAACACTGGATAAGATTCAGCTTCTAGAAGAACGGATCCGTAAAGCAGTCGCATTGATCAACAGACTCCGTGAAGAGAATGACTCATTGTCTGAACAGGTCAGCATCCTCAAGATGCACAATGAAGAGCTCAAGGATTTTGCCAAGAACTATAATCAGGACAATGACCTGATTGAACGAGGGATCGCAAGTTCCCTTTCACATCTTGACCAGATTGAGGGTCTCAATGACGAGATACCTGTCGAAGACCTCAATCGTTCTAAAGAGTTCGCTGAGTTTGATACATCCAGTGCGCAGTCACAGCAGTTCGACGAACGGGTTGCTGAGGATGCTGAGACAATTCTCAATTATGAGGAAGAGGCTGAACCTCTCGTATAGCATTCCTATCTCTCTGTCTACTACATGTATAAGTACTTTTTGAAAACATATACACGTACCATATAGCTTGATTTAGTCATATGGTATGTGTATATTCACGTATAGAAGTTACAATTTATCCTGCGGTGTTCGGGAAGGGCTTTAATCTCTTGGGTCAAACAACACGAAAGGGATTCTGACTTTCCAGATTGAATTGCTCCGGCTCTGCTGGAACACGATGTCTGGAATACGAAACCCACTTGAACTGAAATGTTCAAGAGATTCGTCCCTGATCGGCACTGCGGGTTTTTTTACAGGAATACAACAATGGAACAAACCCAACCTGCACACAGTGGTCCACTGGATCACATCATGTTCATCTCTATCCCGGAAGAATCAAAGAGAGAGATCAACGGGTTTGTCCTTGACCCTGCTATCCTGATCCCTGTCGAGTTCCCGCAGAACGGGCAGGAGTTCGATATCGAGGAACTCTCCTGGGAGATGATCATATCGGCCATGCTCAAGATCTTCGCCTATAACCGAACACATGAGGACATCCCCTACTACCGCAGCTTCATCAATGCAGTGCAGCCCAATCTGGTCACTGAACTGACAAAGACCGGTATCATCAAGGCTGAGGCGAAAGAGTATGCACTGGCAGAAGAGATCTTTCTGGCCTTATGTCATCTGGCTCCTGAGGAAGCTACCACCTTCCTGAATCTGGCCTTCGTATACGAAGAGCAGGCTGATGGGTATAAAGAGGCAGGAGAATTCACCACATCTGACTACTATGCCGATAAGGCACTGAATATATACCAGGAGGCACTTGAAGTGCATCCTGAATCGACAGATGTTCATTTCTATCTGGGATATTTCTATCTCAAGCAGAATGACCTCTCGAAGGCTCAGGAGTATTTTGAACTCTTTCTGGGACTTGCCTTTGACGATGAACGCTCTGAGCAGGTTCAGCTGGTCGTGGATTCGATCAGGAACCAGACGCAGGATGACAACCTGTTTGCCCGTGCCTTCGAACTGATCAGGAATGGACAGGAACGTGAAGCTCTTGATGTGATCTCCGAGTTCATCGCCCGGCATGCTGATATCTGGAATGCCTGGTTCCTCAAAGGCTGGGCTCATCGGAGGCTGGCTGAGTATACCGAGGGTAAGAAAGCTCTTGAACGATGTCTTCAACTCGAGCGTGGGAACACAGACACCTACAATGAGATCGCCATCTGCTCCATGGAGCTCGGCGAAATGGACGACGCCAAACGATACCTGACCACCGCACTCTCCCTCGAGCCCGATAATGTGAAGATCATATCGAACCTCGGCGTGCTGTCGCTCAAGATGAACGATACCGATCAGGCAAAGACCTACTTCTCAGTTGCAGCAGAGCTGGATCCACATGACCCGGTAATACAGCAGTTCTTATCAGAACTTGATTAAGGGAATCATATGGTAGATGAACGCTATGTATCTGCTGCCGAAGAGCAGACTCTGCAGATCGGACAGGAGATCGGTACCCGGCTGAAAGCAGGAGCTATCGTATCGCTCAAGGGTCCTCTGGGAGCCGGTAAGACGGTCATCGCCAAGGGGATAGCCCTGGCTCTGGGCATCACCGAACCGGTCACCAGTCCAACATATACCCTCATCAGTGAGTATCAGGGACGTGTTCCGCTGTATCATATGGATCTGTACCGCATCGACTCCATAGATGACTTTGAGATGATCGGTGCAGAAGAACTGCTCTACGGTGATGGGATCTCTCTTATCGAGTGGAGTGAGAAGATCGATGAACTGCTCCCCGATGACTGCATCCGCATCATCATCACCATCGGAGAGCGATCAGAACGCATGATCACCGTCAAAGGACTTTGCACATGAACATCCTTGCTTTCGATACAGCCTCGTCCCTCCTGAACATCGTCCTGAGTACCGACAGGGGATTCTTCGAGATCAATCACAGCATTGGACTCACTCATTCAGAACATCTGCTTCCGTCAGTGGACTACCTGCTCAAGACTGCAGGTTCCACCGCCAGTGAACTCGATCTTATCATATGCACCAGAGGTCCTGGATCCTTTACCGGTCTTCGCATCGGTATGGCTACTGCCAAGGGTATGGCTGCAGCAGGGGGCTTCCCGCTGGTCTCCATCCCTACCCTCGCTGTATATGCAGCTGACTGTGTCCGTACTGACGCGCTGGTGATCCCGGTGATCGATGCACGTAAACGACGATACTACAGTGCTATCTATCGGAACGGCAATACCGAGCATGCAGAACTCGATCTCAGCGCACAGCAACTGCTTTCCACTCATGCCTGCAACCAGCAGGTGATCATCACAGGTCCCGATGCTCGACGTTTCTACCAGGAGATCATGCATGATCATCCTGCGATGCTGGCAGATCTCCAGATCGAACTGTCATTGGATCCGAACCATGACCGAGGACACGGACACCGTCTCATCGAGATGGGGACGCAGTCGTATGCACGCAACGGTGCAGACAGTGATGATCAAGGCCCGGTCTACCTGCGCAAGAGCGAAGCAGAGATCTCTCTTGACCAGCGCTCAGGTCGCTGATCGATCGACCTGCCCCCAATGATGCCTGACCGCTGCATCGAACCACTTCTCATGCATGTTCATACCCCTAAAGTCCCATTTTCAGGCTATACTGGTACCAGAGACACGTACGTCTTGCTGCTGCATCGCTGAAGGATTCGATGATGAGACCACGTATGCGCATGCACACATATATGATTTATCATATTTTTGCTTTACTTTTTATTGTTTTTTTACGACCATATAGAAGGATTTACTTAGCATATCATTAACAGGAGGTGGAATCGATGTCCACGATCAAACCAGATAGAGATATTATCATCGTCGGTGGAGGTGTTGCGGGACTCACTGCGGCACAATACGGAGGGAGAGCCAACTTGAAGACTCTGCTCATAGAGGAGATGGCACCGGGAGGACAGGCCCTGGTCATTGATGATCTTGAGAACTACCCTGGATTCCCGGAAAAGATCACAGGATTCGAACTCACACAGAAGTTCACGAACCAGGCAACGAACTTCGGCGCTGAGATCCTGGCAGCTACAGTCAACAGTATCTCCAAGAATGGAGATCTGTTCACAGTTGTTACCAGTAAAGGGAGCTATACGACCTTCGCAGTCATTCTGGCAACAGGAGCCATGCATCGGAAACTCGATATACCGGGTGAAAAGGAATACTCCGGTAAAGGTGTCTCCTATTGTGCTACCTGCGACGGACCATTCTTCAGGAACAAGAAGATGCTGGTCGTCGGCGGCGGTGATGCTGCCTGTGATGAGGCACTCTTTCTTGCGAAACTCACCGATAAGCTGGTGATGATCCATCGTAAGCACCGCTTCAGAGCTCAGAAGTCTCTAGCAGACAGAGTACTCTCGAATCCCATGATCGATGTACGATTCAATCATGAGTTGAAAGTCATAGAAGGGAATGGTTCCCGTGTCACCTCTGTGGTCCTGTACGATCAGGAAGCTGACAAGGAGTATACCGAAGATTTCGACGCGGTCTTCGTGTTCATCGGCTCCATCCCGCAGACCAAGCTCGTACCGGATGCTCAGAAGGACGATGCGGGGTATGTGATCACCGATCAGGAGATGCTCAGTTCGGTTCCCGGGTTGTATGCGATCGGAGATGTGAGAAACACCCCCTTCCGGCAGCTCGTTGTCGCATCGAGTGACGGCGCGATCGCTTCACACAGTGCTTCACAGTACATCGATTCACTTACAGGCCAGTCATATGTCTAGAGTTCATGCTGCACTCTGTAGCAGGAGTGCAGGACTTTTTATGAAAAACTGATTGCTCAAGGGGTTGCAGGCTGTTTATGGCTTGACTGCAACCCCTATACGTGTTCTAATTTAGACATATGAAAGTATTAATGATAACCAGCGAAGCTGTACCGTTCATCAAGTCCGGTGGTCTTGCAGATGTGGTCACGGCCCTCTCTCAGTCACTGATAGCACTTGGACATGATGTCAAGATCATACTACCGTATTATCATGATATGAGAAGTCTATCTACAGAGGTCCTTCCCTGGGATCTTCAGATCACGGTCGGAGATGTTCAGGAACACCTCAGGATACGCCGGACGTATCTTGGAAGACTCGAATGCCTGTTCGTAGACGCTCCCTGTTTTTCTGAACGGGCAGGGATCTATGGATCCTCATCTCACGAGCCCTATGCAGACAACCTCTACCGGTTCACCCTCTTCTCTCATGCTGTGTTCGACATGTGCAGAAAGAGCAACTGGTACCCTGATCTGTTTCACTGTCATGACTGGACGACAGGGTTCATCCCCCGGATGCTCAAAGAGCAGACCTCCCGTTTGCTCAAAGACAGCAGGAGTGTCTTCACGATCCACAACCTCGGGTATCAGGGGGACTATTCCAAACATGATATTCATATCGCAGGGCTGGATGCTGCAGCGATCTCCAGTGATCCGGCTGAACGTACCTACTCTTCCCGTCTTAACATGCTGAAGATCGGACTGACCTTCAGCGACCTGATCACTACCGTCTCCCCTACCTATGCACAGGAGATCCAGACGCAGCATATGGGTCACGGGTTGGATGGATTGCTGCGAGAACGTCGTGATTCGTTATACGGGATCCTCAACGGAGTCGATTACGATCAGTGGGATCCTCAGACAGATACCTACATCCCCTTCCCCTATTCAGCGGATTCGCTGGAACTCAAAGCCCGCAACAAACAGGCACTGCAGGAGTACTGCAACCTCACAGAGGATCAGACCATACCGGTCATCGGCATGGTATCACGCCTTGCCGATCAGAAGGGGTTCAGAGAATTGTGCAGCGGTTCCCCATCTGCACTTGAGAGGATCCTCATAGAGCTACCTGTACAGATCATCATCGTCGGGACCGGCGAGAAGGACATTGAAGAGTATCTGAAGAAGATCGGAACCATGTATGATAATTTCTCAGCACAGATCGTGTTCAATAACTATATAGCCCACCTTGTCGAGGCTGGTTCTGACATGTTCCTCATGCCCAGCAGATATGAACCATGTGGACTCAATCAGATCTACTCCCTGAAGTACGGTACCCTTCCGATCATTCGTAATACGGGAGGACTTGCAGATACGGTCACGACACTACACAATGACTACAAGGAGGGTGAAGGATTCTCATTTGATGAAATGTCTGGAGAAGCGATCTATGATGCAGTCAAAGATTCACTTCTCTTCTGGGATCAGCCGAACGAGCTGATCACAGAGGTCCGACGACGGGCTATGAAGAAAGTCTTCTCATGGGACGAAGCAGCTGAACTCTATTCTGCTGTCTACACAGATGCATTAAACAAAGGGAGAGAGATATGAAAGACACATTAGCTATTGTATTGGGAGGAGGGAAAGGGACACGTCTGTTCCCTCTGACGAACGAGCGTTCAAAGCCTGCGGTACCGTTCGGAGGAAAATATAGACTGGTTGACATCCCTATCTCCAACTGCATCAACAGTGAGCTCAAACGAATCTATATCCTTACTCAGTATAATTCTGCATCTCTTCATAACCATGTATCGAACACCTATGTCTTTGACACGTTCTCAAAAGGGTTCGTAGAGATCCTCGCGGCAGAGCAGACACCGCAGAGTGAGACCTGGTACCAGGGGACCGCTGACGCTGTTCGAAAGAACATCAAGCATTTTCATGACCAGAACCCCTCCTACTACATCATCCTCTCAGGCGATCAACTCTATCGCATGGACTTCCGAGAGATGCTCACCCGTCATATCGAGACAAAAGCAGAACTGACGATCGCTGCAAAACCCGTCTCACGTGGTGAGGCCACCGGTCTTGGCATCATGGGAACCAATGATGATGGCGAGATCACCTCATTCCTTGAGAAACCTGCTCCCGAGCTCGATATCCAGGAACTGAAGGTGAATCCCAAGCTGCTTGAAGGAGTCGTGGATCCATCACAGATCCAGAACAAAGAGTATCTGGCATCCATGGGTATCTACATCTTCAATGCCGATACCATGGAAAAGCTCCTCGATAATGATAAGACGGACTTCGGCAAGGATATCATCCCCGGGTCGATCGGGTCGATCAAGGTCCAGTCGTACATCTTTGACGGATTCTGGGAAGATATCGGAACGATCAAAGCATTCTACGAAGTGAACCTGAACCTTGCCTCCATAAACCCTGATTTCAATTTCTATGATGAGAACATGCCGATCTACACCCATAGAAGGCAGCTTCCAGCGACCAAGATGAACTTCTGTACGATCAGCCAATCTCTGGCATCAGAAGGGAGTATCATCACCAATGCTTCCATCGTGAACTCTGTGATCGGTGTACGAACACTCATCGAATCTGGAGCGAACCTGGACGGTGTCTATAGCATGGGTGCAAGCTATTATGAGACTGAACCTGAGAAGCTGGCGAATGCACGGATCGGCAGACCGAATATCGGGATCGGCAGAGGGACCATCATTCGCAAAGCGATCATCGACCAGAATGCCAGGATCGGGGATGGCTGCCGCATAGGTATTGACAGTATCGAACGTGTCGATGGGAACTACGGGCACTACTGGATCTCGAACGGCATCATCGTCATACCGAAGAACAGCATCATCCCTCCGGGAACCGTCATCTGATCACCCTCTCCTGCTGCTACGCCTTGGCAGAATCTGACAGACCATCAAGAATGGCTTTATCAGATTCTGCCATAGGTATCCTATAGAGCTCATGGATCGGCATCCAAGCGATCTTCTGGTGCTCGACCAACTTGAACTGCGGGGTATCATCTAAGAAGGTTATGCTGAAGGCCAGCAGTCTGTAGGTCGTACCTTTGTTCATGAACGACCCTTCGAACAACAGCTTCCCAACCGCTATATCAACAGAGAACTCTTCACGATATTCTCGTATCAGGGTCTGCTGTGGACTCTCATACTCACGATTCTTCCCTCCCGGGAATTCCCAGCTCGTACCGATGGAGGTCCCTGCTTTGCGAAGAGCGACGAAATAGGAGCCGTGTCTTTCAGCGACTCCTGCGGTTGAGATGCGGTCTGGTCGTTGTGCTATGCTCATCTATCTCTCCTAAAAAAACGTTCTCCTCCAACAAGCAGAAGAGAACGTCATACAGCGATGTCAGTCAGATGCTTACAGCAGTACAGCACCCGGGAATAGGAAGTGAAAGAAGGCTATGCCGAGAATGACATACCCGATGATCTTCTTGTTGGAATAGTAGAACCCCTCAGCTTTGTCAACCAGTTCCGAGTCAACGAAAGCAGGGTCATCAAGCAGATCATCCTCTTTCATCGGAGCTTCAGCACCAAGCCCTTTCATCTCAAAACTGTAAAAGACAGCTACACTGATCAAAGCGATCGCAGGGAAGAGGTCTCCCAGTACGACTGGTCCCGGATTGATGGGACTGATGAGCTTCAGGATACCGGAAACTGCCGTGAGGACGAGCAACACGATCGTATTGGTCTGATTCCTGAATACCATGTGCTGAAGACGTACTATGGTCGGGAACTTCTCCCCATACTCTTCAGATAGCAGGATCAGTGCTCCGAGGACGAGAAACACTATTGTCAGAAAGTAGAATTGCACCATCTTTTACTCCATATATACATTCAGCTTAATCTAAAGAACACGTGTGGTCAAGTAAATCATCTTTTTCCATTCGCTTAATTACCATCCCGATATGATCGAGCAGATCCTCTGCGATGAACCACCCTCGACTGCTGAACGCCAGAGCACCGGTGAGCTGATGTACCGCATTACCGATGGACACAGCATCGAAAGTGCTCAGGTGCTGAGCTGTGAGCCCCGCTGCGATCCCTGACAGGACATCACCGGAACCGGCAGTGCCCATAGCAGGATTCATCCCCTCTGTGATGATGATGTTCCCGTGAGGATCACACATGTAGTTCACGTGGGATTTTACCATGATGACACATCCCAGAGCTTCAGCCGTACTGCGCAGTACACGCAACATGCTTCCAGGATGATCTTTGATCCTGTGCCCGGTGAGCTTCGCGAACTCCCCGGGATGCGGAGTGAGCAGCAGGTGTGAAAGGTCGTTCACAGTGATCTGTCCTGTTTCGAGCAGGTTCCCGACCAGAGGAATCGCATCGGCATCCAGGGTGGCAGGCAGAGCGCTGTGCAGTACTTCTCTGATCTGCAGTTCCCGTTGCACCCCTGTCCCCCATCCCGGTCCGGCCAGTACGGCATCGTAGGATGCTGCAAGCTCTGATGCGTGTATGATCATCCCGGGGGCAAGAGGCTTCACCATCACCGACACCGCATGAGAGGCTACGATCGGATAGATGTCCTGATCACAGTAGAGGGTCACCAGACCGGTTCGAGCACGCAGGGCAGCCTCTGCACAGAGTACTGCAGCGCCTGTATAGCCGGTAGATCCAGCGAAGACTGCCAGATGCCCTTTCGTGTTCTTGTAGGACGACGATGGGAGGTGAGGCAGGGAGAACTCCTGTGGAGTCCTGATACAGCAGTCTCTTCCGAAGGAATCGAGCAGCTGCTTCGGGAACCCGGGGTTCAGGGTGATGATGTGACCGCAGTACGTTCGCGTATGAGGATAAAAACAGGGCTCTTTGGGGAGACCGAAGGTGATCGTACAGGATGCATGCATGAACACAGCATCACCTCCGAGCTCTTCGGTAAGTCCGCTTGGCAGGTCAAGAGCTATCACCGCAGGGTGCTGCAGTGCATTGACCCGCTCGATCAGGGAACGGACATCACCTGCCCGAAGCTGCTGCTTGAGCCCGGTCCCCACCAGACCGTCTATGATGACATCTGCCTGATGGAGAAGCGAATCGACTTCAGGGCTGTGCACCTCGATCAGCTTCCCCCCGAGCTTATCGTACATGCTCCGCTGCAGGGCGGTCTGGTCGCTGCAGCGCTCCTGCAGATAGATGACAGAGACCTGTTCGACCCCGCTGATGAGAGCCTCGCGTGCCATGACCAGGGCATCCCCACCATTGTTCCCACCTCCGGAGAGAAATACCATACGTTCTGTCTTGTGTCCCTGCTCTCTCAGCCAGGACACAGCCGCCGCATACGCCTTGGTACCGGCCTGTTCCATGAGCAGCCTACCATCGATAGCATAGGTATCCTGTGCTCTCTGATCGATCTGAGCCATCTCGAAAGTCGTAGCGATATGCATCCTGCAGGACCTCCTCCGTTCTAGTAGCTACACCATCACAGCTGGTAGAAAGTTACACACTCTCGTGCACAAATCCTCTTGTATAGTATCATTTTACTGAATTTAACGGACCATCTTTCCGCTGAATGTATACAGATTTCATTTTTTTCGGTATATTTTATCGTGGAATCACGACGATAAGGAAGACCCTATGGCAAAAAATATATTCAATGCACTATTCGGGACCAAGCAGGAGCATGATCTGAAAGCTCTGAGTCCTCTGCTTCACCGTATCAATGAGAAGGAACAGTGGGCTGTGGCTCTCTCTCCAGAGGCTTTCATCGAACAGAGTGCACGCTTCCGGACACAGATCGCAGAGGGGACCCCTCTCGATGAACTCATACCCGAAGCGTTCGCGCTTGCTCGTGAAGCAGGCAGAAGGACTCTCGGCGAGCGATTGTACGATGTACAGATCCTTGGCGGTATCGTCCTGCATCAGGGTAAGATCATGGAGATGAAGACCGGTGAAGGTAAGACGCTCTCCTGTGTCCCTGCAGCGTATCTGAACGCACTTACCGGAAAGGGCGTCCATATCGTCACCGTCAACGACTATCTGGCTGAACGCGATGCACGATGGATGGAGCCGGTCTTCAACTATCTTGGTCTGAACGTCGGAACGATCCTTTCTGATCTTGACAATGAGGGAAGAAAGAAGGCCTACAGCTGCGATGTCACCTACGGAACGAACAATGAGTTCGGTTTCGACTACCTCCGGGACAACATGAAGTGGGAACTCGACCAGAAGATCCAACCGAAACATCACTACTGTATCGTCGATGAGATCGACTCGATCCTTATCGATGAGGCGAGGACCCCGCTGATCATCTCTGGACAGGCTGATGATGATACGAAGAAGTTCTTCGATGTGAACAAGATCGTCTCGAGTCTGGTAGAGTGTGCGAAGGACCCGGAGACGGATGAGTATCCCGATGAACCGATCGGTGATTATCAGCTTGAGGAGAAGTCAAAGAGAGTGACCTTCACCAATGAGGGGATGAATTCCATCGAACTGCAGCTGCAGAAGAGGAACATCATCACCGGATCACTCTTCATCGATGAGAACTTTGAATATATTCACTATGTCACCCAGGCAGTCAAGGCTCACAGGCTCTTCCATATCGATGTCGACTATGTCGTGAAAGAGGGTCAGGTACAGATCGTCGATGAGTTCACCGGTCGTATCCTCTCCGGAAGACGATACTCTGACGGCCTCCATCAGGCCATAGAGGCTAAAGAAGGGATCAAGATCGCCAAGAGGAACAGGACCCTGGCGACTATCACCTTCCAGAACTTCTTCAGGATGTACGACAAGATCTCCGGTATGACCGGTACTGCCGATACGGAAGCTTCGGAGTTCTCGAAGATCTACGGATTGGAGGTGGTCGTGATCCCGACCAACAGACCGGTCTCACGACGTGATGAACATGACCTGATCTATTTCAACGAGGGGTTCAAGTATCAGGCTATCTGTGACGAGATCGCCGAGCATCATGCCAAAGGGCAGCCGATCCTCGTGGGTACGGTCTCGATCGAGAAATCAGAACTGCTGTCACAGTTTTTGACCAAGAGAGGGATCAAGCATGAGATCCTCAATGCCAAGAACCATGCCCGGGAGGCTCTGATCATCTCGGAAGCCGGAGCCAGGGGGGCTATCACCATCGCGACGAACATGGCAGGTCGTGGTACCGATATCAAGCTCGGAGGGAACCCGGAATACCGTGCCCGCAGACGATGCGGGACAGAGGCCTCCGATCAGGAGTATCAGGCGGCCTATCAGGTGGAATATGCCACCTGGAAAGACGATTATAACGAAGTGAAAGCCCTCGGAGGGCTCTATATCATCGGTACCGAACGACATGAGTCCAGACGTATCGACAATCAGCTCAGAGGAAGGTCAGGTCGTCAGGGAGATCCGGGAAAATCACGATTCTACCTCTCGCTTGATGACAGCCTCATGAGGCTGTTCGCCCGCGATAACCTGAAGTCGCTCATGGGCAAGATCGGTATGGCTGATGGAGAGCCCATACACCATACCATGATCTCGAATGCCATCGAGAAGGCCCAGTCGAAGGTCGAGGACCGGAACTTCGATATCAGAAAGCACCTGCTCGACTATGATGATGTATTGAACGAGCAGAGATACTTCATCTACGACCAGAGAGATGCGATCCTGGCCGATGAGCACCTTGAGGTGCGAGTTGCCAACGGTGTGAAGGAGATCGTAGATGATCTGACTGAAGAGGTTCTCAGTAAGCACAAAGATCCGAAGTCCATGCAGAAGCTTCTGCAGGAAGCACTGACCGAACAGTTCCTGGTCGCTCCTGAGATCAAGACCGATAATCTGACGGTGAAGACCAAAGATCAGCTCGTCGATGATATTGCCGGTGCTCTCAGTAAGGATCTTGATGGGAAGATAGCACAGATCGGAACAGAGCGTTTCAATGCATTTCTCAGGTACCAGTATCTCAAACAGATAGATACCAAATGGCAGGATCACCTCGAACGGCTTGAAGCTCTCAGAGAAGCGGTCTATCTGCGCTCATACGCCCAGAAGAACCCGCTGCTTGAATACAAGCTCGAAGGTTTCGACATCTTCGATTCCATGCTGCAGGAGATCAAACAGTATATCGCCCGAACTGCCATGAGGGTTCAGATACAGAAGAAGGGAACCGCACGCTACAGTGCACCGGTACAGAAAGTCTCTGAGGTCCATAACGATGTCATGCAGTTCGGACAATCGAAGACGCAGTCTGCCTCAGCTGCAGCAGCCTCTCCCGCACAGGCACAGATCAAGAGGACCTATCCCAAGGTGGGAAGGAACGACCCCTGTCCCTGCGGAAGCGGTAAGAAGTATAAACACTGTCATGGAGCATCTTCACAGCAGTGAGCGATGAGCTGAACGTCTGTGCTAGAAGAACTCTTCAGGATCTACCGGTGAACCGTCTTTTTCGATCGAAAAATAGAGCATGGGTTCGAGGATGGCACCGGTGTTTCCGATGGTAGCGATCTGATCAGCCTGCTGAACAGACACTCCCACCTCGACCAGGATGGCATCAACATGTCCGTAGACGGAGACATATCCGTTGTCATGGTCCAGTACGATATACCTACCCTTGCCGCTCTGATCATTGTGGACACCGACCACCGTTCCGGTGTTCGAAGCCACGACAGGTGAACCGAGTTCACCACTGATATAGATCCCGCTGGCGGCACTCTTCTCACCGGTGATGATATCTTCCACCTCGTCACCGAATCCATATCGCAGGGGTCCCTGTGCAGGTCGTACGAAGAAACTCTTCATGACGATCTGATAATCTTCTGTGCTGATGGTCTTCTCCGGGATGAAGAGCTTCTGACCGATGATGATCAGCTGTGATTTCAGTCCGTTCACCTCTGCAAGGGTCACATACCCCATATCGTACTCATAGGCGATCACTGAAAGACTGTCCCCTTTCCTCACCGTATACATCTGACCGTCTCGGTCCGGGATCTCCAGGACAGAGCCCGATCTGATCTCATCGATGTTCGTTATCTCATTGACCCCGATGATCGTCTCAGGACGCAGCCCGTTCGCATCTGCGATCTTACTGATCGTGTCCCCCGGTTGTACGGTATAGCTGAAGAACGAGACCGGATTGGTATTCACTCCGGTGCCGCTGCGGGCCGGGGCCTGCACGGCAGCTGCTGTCTCCTGTTCGACATCATCCGGAACCTGCTCAGCTGAGAGCAGTTCTTCGGTCTCTGGAGTCTGCACAGCAGGCTCCTCTGCTGCAGGTGGCACCGCTGCCGGTTCCTGCTCAGGGCGGGAAGAGGACTCAGCATTCTGGCTTTCAACCGGATCTGCCGGAGTGCCCGCACTACCGACCGGTTCGAGCAGCTCGGGATCTTCTGCTGGTGCTATCGAGATCCGTGTCAGATCTATCGGCTCTGATGAGGCAGCACCGAACTCAGAAGAAGTCATGATGATATACACGATAGCAGCCGCGGCAGCAAGGATGAGCATGAGCGTGATGGCAGTGACCATTCGCTTCATCGTGCGGAATCTGCGGTCTTCTTCCTGTACCTTTGAATCCGGAGACATATCATCATATTGATGAGAGGGCTTATGATTCATAATTTGCTACCTGCTATCGACAATTGTATGTATTAATACTAATATATTTTCACAATGGATACCAGTGGAAAAAAACTGTTTTACTATTTGCTTATCACATTGACTGCAGTATTCGTGATCGTGATCATGATTCGCTATGTATCGATCATGCTCCCGCGGGATACGGTAGCCTACAGCGACCCCCTGCTCTCCTCTCGAGTGCAGCGGGGAACCATATATGATCGTAACGGTACGATCCTCGCCTACGAGACCCCCTACTACGCCTGTGCCATCCTGCTGCGTGATGTCCAGTCTGTGGATGATACGGTGACGCATCTGAGCAAGATCATCGATATGTCCTCCGATCAGATACGCAGGGCGATCGGTGATAAGACGACCTACGCGATGATCAAGAAACGTCTGAGCGATGCAGAGTATACGATGCTCAAGTACGCAGTGCAGCAGGGGACGCTTGAGGGTGTCACGATCGAGAAGCGCTACGGCAGGATCTATCCTCAGCAGGCTCATGGTGCCCATATCATCGGATTCACGGACATCGACAACATCGGTCTCTCGGGGATCGAATATATCTATGACCGGCTGCTCTCACCGCTTCCTGATACCGAACATGAGATCACCCTCGGACATGATATCTATCTGACGCTCGATCACCGGATCCAGTTCGCCGCCGATAACCGCAATGCCCGTTTGGTCGAGGAACACTCGCCTGAGAGTTCGATGATCATCATCATGGATGCACGATCGGGAGAGATCCTTGCTTACTCGTCCTATCCTTGGTTCGATCTGAACACGTACAACACCTCGAGTGCGACCCAGCGCATGAACAGACCGGTGACCATGATGTATGAACCCGGCTCGGTATTCAAGATCTTCTCTCTGGCATCAATTCTGGCTATCGGAGATGCCCAGACGGACAAACTCTTCTACTGCGACGGTTCCTATACCTTCACGATGGATAACGGCGGTTCTTCGACCATCAACTGTCTTTCAGCACATGGCGAAGTGGGGCCTGAAGAGATCCTCACCTATTCCTGCAACGGGGCCATCTCCTTCTATGCACTGCAGACCGAAAGTACACTGTTCCATCAGTATCTTCTTGATTTCGGGTTCAGCCGGAAGACCCATATCGATCTTCCCGGTGAGGTCAGCGGCCTGCTGCAGCCCCCTTCGAACTGGTCGGGCAGGTCGAAACCCACCATCTCCTTCGGTCAGGAGATCGGTGTGACAGCGATGCAGCTGGTCACTGCCGCTACCGTGTTCACCAATGAGGGAACACTGCTGAAGCCGCAGATCATCAAAGCGATCCATGATCAGGAGACCGGACAGATGACCTACACCGAGAGGCAGGAGATACGAAAGGTGATCTCTGAGGACCTGGCAGACGAGATGCTCGATATGATGGTTTCGGCCACAGAACCGGGGGGGACAGCGATCCATGCCGGACGTGAGGGGGTTACCGTATCTGCAAAGACCGGTACGGCGCAGATCCTCGATATCGAGACGAAGTCGTACTCTGAAGACCACGTGCTCGCTTCCACACTGGCGATCTTCCCCGCTGAGGATCCGCAGTATATCATCTATGTCGCTGCCGATGATCCACAGGGAGAGTCCTCCTACGGAAGCGCCGTCGCGGCCCCTTCGGTACAGCTGCTCATCGATGACCTGCTGTCGATGGGACTGCTCGAATCAGCATCGAGTGATGTCCGCTATCTCACCCTCGACTGACTGCTTCCTTCTTCCTGAACAGCCTTCCGATCATACCCTGGATCCCGCTCCCCCCGCTGCTGATGACCATCTCAGAGGTCAGTTCATGCGCCATATGTCGAATCTCCAGTGATGCATCACAATGCGGGTAGCGAACCGAGAAGGGGATACGTTCGAGGATCCCCTTCTTGACATGGTCATCTTCCACGATGGTCCCGGCATAGGTGACATGGAGCGACAGGAACTGTCTGGCCGCCTGCTGCAGTTTGGCAGCCAGCGTCTCACCCAGCGATGCGGAGCTGATCCGGTTGACCAGTATATGGATCTCAGGGATGATCGATCGAGGATGACCGGAGAGTACTTTGATCAGTCCATAGGCATCCTGTACGGAGGTGGGTTCGGGTGTCACCACCACATAGACATCCTCTGCTGCAAGCACGAAATCGATCACGTTCCTGGAGATCCCAGCCCCGGTATCTATGATAAGGTAGTCGACTGAAGCAAGTCGTTTGAACCCCTCGATCAGTCGAAGGCGCTGAGGCTGTCCCATATCGGCAGCGCTTGCCATACCTGAGACCCCGGCGATGATCTGCACGCCGTAGGGGGTGGGGGTGAGTACCTCTGACATCTGCATGGCACCGGAGATCACCTCTGACAGGGCATGCTTCGGTCTGACACCGAACATGATCTCAATATTCGCCATCCCGAGATCCGCATCAAGCATGATGACACTGTTGCCTTCAGAAGCGAGCTGTATTGCCAGGTTCACGGCGATGCTGGTCTTTCCCACACCACCCTTCCCGCTTGCCACAGCAAGGATCCTCGTCTGTCTCGAAAGTAATCTGCGTAAGGACTCTGCCTGATCAACCATAGATGTTCCTAGTGAGCAAGAAATGCTCGTTCCTTGGGGGAAAGTCCGGGACAGTCTGTATCATCACCGATGATCAGATTCTCAAGATCGACGGAGAACCCCTGCAGTCTGCGCAGGAATACGCCCTCGGTCATCGGCATGAGGTCCTGAGGGACCTTCTGTCCTGCTGTCACATAGAGGATGGGAATGTCGATTTCATCAAAGAGGCTTATCAGATTCCCGACCATCTCAGTCTCATCGAGCTTTGTCAGAACGATGGAGCTGAGAGGGAACTCCGAAAAGCGTTCGATGGTCCTCTTCATATCAGAGCTCTTCATGGATGCTGAGAGCGCAAGAGAGAACCCGACCGATGGCTCTGAGGTGCAGGCAGAGAGGATCTCCTTCATCTCCTGCTGGATCTCCGTATCCCTCGGGCTTTTACCGATGGTATCGATCAGGATCAGATCAGTGTGCTGATGGCTCTTCAGATACTGCTGGAGTTCATCCCTGTGCTGCACCTCCACCACCGGGATCCCCATGATCTCCCCGAAGGTGCCGATCTGCGCCCGTGCCCCGATCCGGTAGCTGTCTATGGTGATCATGGTCACCTGCTTCGCCGGACAGTCCGTATCTCCCTGCAGTCCATGGAGTGCTGCTATCTTCGCTATGGTCGTAGTCTTTCCCACCCCTGTAGGACCGAGCAGTCCGAAGATACGCGGGGTAGAGGTCTGTCCATGTCTGTCCACTCTGATACTGTCGCTGATCCAGGAGAGCAGCCGGGCTTCGAGGAGAGAGCGCTGCAGCAGCTCTTCATGGGCAGATTCATCATAGAGCCGTTTGAGCAGTCGTTCGGTGTAGGCCGGAGAGAACTCATTGAGTTCACAGATCGCACGCAGATCCCGAAACTGCTGGATGATCAGTTCATCCTCGAGCGGGCTCTCAGGTTCCTGCTTCTCCTGCCGAAGTTCCCGCTCCCGGTGCTGCTGTGGCTGAAGAGCCAGCCCTGCATCGGTGTTCCGATAGGCTGTCACTTCATAGCGCTCGGATCTGCGAAGTCCGAACAGCCGCCTGCTCTGGATCCGTTTCGTCGAGTAGATCGTGTAATCCATCCCATAGATCTGGTGTATCTTCCGTACGGCCTCTTCATAGGAAGAGGCCTGCTCTGTCACAAATTCCATCAGTTCTCCATACCGGTTCTACAGGATATATCTGCTAAGATCTCGATCCTCCATGATATCATGCAATCGGTCATCCACATATGACTTTGTGATGGTGATCGTCTGATCCTTCAGCTCGTCGGCACTGAAGGAGATCTCTTCGAGCAGGCGTTCCATGATGGTATGCAGTCTTCTCGCTCCGATATTCTCGGTATTCCTGTTCACTTCGACGGCGATCTCACTGACCCGTCTGATCGCCTCATCTTCAAAGACCAGAGAGACCTCCTCGGTCTTCAGCAGCTCCACATACTGAGTGGTCATGGCATTCTCGGGCTCTTTGAGAATACGGTAGAAGTCTTCACTGGTGAGGTCATCGAGTTCCACACGCAGGGGGAATCGCCCCTGCAGCTCGGGAATGAGATCCGAAGGTTTGCTCATATGGAACGCACCGGCTGCGATGAAGAGGATATGAGAGGTGTCGATGATACCGTACTTGGTGCTGACCTTCGAGCCCTCGACGATCGGGAGGATGTCTCGCTGGACCCCTTCACGGGAGACATCAGGGCCTCCTCCGGCTGACTTTGATACTGCGACCTTATCGATCTCATCGATGAAGATGATCCCGAGTTCCTCGACACGGTCCTTCGCCATATCAGAGGCACGGTCCATATCGACGAGCTTGTCCATCTGTTCATCAAGCAGGATGTCCTTCGCCCGTCTGACCGTGACGTGACGTTTCTTCTGCTTGTTCCCGAAGATGTTCCCGATGCTGTTCATCGCCGACTGAATGTCATCCATATTGTTTCCCGAAAGGATCTCAATACCTGATGCCGGTTTCTGGGTCACCGATATCTCGATCTCCCGTTCATCGAGTTTTCCCTCTCTGAGCATCTTCCTGAACTTCTCACGTGTCGAAACGGCTGGATCCGATTCAAGTACCGGTTCCACCTCTGCATCACCAAGGATGATCGTATTCATATCTTCTGAGGATTCGTTCTTCCGGGGCTTCTTGACACCGGGGAGCAGGAGGTCCAGCAGTCGTTCTTCGGCCCGCCGTTCGGCTTCGATGCGTACCCCTTCTGCGAGTTCAGCCTTGACCATGGAGACGGCCACACTCATCAGGTCCCTGACCATCGATTCGACGTCCCTTCCCACATACCCCACTTCGGTATACTTGGAGGCTTCGACCTTGATGAACGGAGCCCCGCTGAGTCTGGACAGTCGTCTGGCGATCTCGGTCTTACCCACACCGGTAGATCCGATCATGATGATGTTCTTCGGGGTGACCTCCTCCTGCAGCTCCCTGGGCAGCTTCTTCCGTCGTACCCTGTTTCTCAATGCTATGGCCACCACACGTTTGGCCTGATTCTGTCCAATGATGAATTTATCAAGTTCGCTTACGATCTCCGAAGGGATCATATCGTCCAGATGCTTTTTCATGACAACTCCTCGACAATGATGTTGCTGTTGGTATAGATGCAGATATCGGAGGCGATGAGCAGCGATCTACGCGCGATCTCGGCAGCATCGAGTCCTTCTGTATCAAGATAGGCACGGGCTGCGGCATAGGCATAGGATCCGCCTGATCCGATCGCTATCGCATCGTGTTCGGGCTGCACCACATCTCCGGTACCTGAGATCAGGAACGTGTCGTCCCTATCGGCTATGAGCATCATGGCCTCCAGTTTTCTCAAGGTGCGATCCGTTCGCCACTCTTTGGCAAGCTCCACGGCCGCCCTGGTAAGGTCCCCGTCATACTGATTGAGTTTCTTCTCGATCAGTTCGAACAGCGTGAAGGCATCAGCCGTCGCCCCGGCAAAGCCCGTGATGACCTGATCATGGAACATCCTTCGAACCTTTCTCGAGTTCCCCTTCATGACGGTGTCCCCGAGGGTCACCTGCCCGTCTCCTGCTATAGCTACTTTTCCATCCTTGCGTACGGCAAGTATGGTCGTTCCTCTGAAACTCATGGTTCACTCCTTCCATGCGGATGATTCTTTGTATATACTTCCTTCAGACGTTTTGTCCCTACATGGGCATAGATCTGAGTGGTTGAGATGCTCTCATGACCCAGCAGTTCCTGAACCACACGGATACCCGCATCACTATCGAGGATATGGGTGGCAAACGTATGTCTGAACGTATGAGGTGTTATGTTCTTCTCGATTCCCAGTGTAGAAGCATATGTATGAAAAATATAATGTACACCCTGTGGAGTCAACCTTTTTCCCATTTTATTGACAAATACGGCCTGTTGATCCTCTGGACTCAGATGCTGTTTCTGCGCACGGGTACTCTGCCGCTCCAGGTAGATCCGAAGATCCGCTATCGCATGGTCGGTGAGAAAGACATACCGGTCTTTACTGCCCTTCCCGTGCACCAGGATCTTCTTGAAGGGGAACTGCAGATCCTCTTTGTTCATACTCAGCAGTTCTGACAGACGGCACCCGGTGACATAGAAGGTGTGGAAGATCGCCCGATCACGCACCCCGACGAAATCATCTCCGGGTGCATTGATCAAGGTACTCACCTCTTCCCTGGTAAGGACCGTCGGAAGGGTCCTGTCACGAGTCATGCTCCTGATATGAGCGAAGGGGTCCCGGTCAAGACTGCAGTACTTCATCTCATAGCGGTAGAAACTCTTGATGCCTGAGATGATCCTGTTCATGCTCTTGTGCGCATACCCCTGCTTACTCAGCTGAGATACGAATCTCCTGACCTCAGCATGCGTGAGCTCACGGTAGGAGAGCCCCTGCTCTTCGACATAGACCGTCAGCAGATACAGATCATGCGTATAGGCCTGTATCGTATGTTCGGAGTACTGCTTCACCGAACCGAGGTAGTGGAGGAACGTGTCTATGGATGTGGTGAGCTGATCATTCATACAAGACTCCGTATCGTGAAGATCGTATCGGCAAAACGTACAGCTGTCCTGCTCATCATCCTATCGAGCAGCAGTTCAGGATCGATCTCCTCCGGTGAGCTCTGCTGCACCTCAAAGGAGCAGAGAAGCCCCGGCATCAGTTCCTGAAACGAACCTACCACCGCAGCACCCTGGTCAGCCAGTCGGTCGGTGCCGGGCGAAGTCCCGTTCTCCCGACACTGCCGATTCACAGAGATCTCCCTTCCGTGATCCAGGGCATAATCGACAGTGATCATGGTACCCGATCGCTCCGGGGCTTCGATCACATGGACCTTCGTACTCAAGCCGCTGATGATACGATTCCTCTTGGGGAACGTCCACTTCGTCGGCGGATGATCGGGTGGGAACTCGCTGATGATCCCTCCCCCATAGTATACAATATCTTTTGACAAAACATACCCTGAAGGAGGAAAAAGATGGTCTAATCCACTCCCGACGACCGCCCAGGTCTTTCCCCCTACGGCAACGACCCCCTGATGGCCTGCACTGTCGATCCCCTCGGCAAGACCTGAGATCAGCGGGACCCCATGGAGACCAAGCTGCATGCCGGTCTTGAACGCAAGCTGCAGAGCGTATCGCCCTGCCCTTCTGGTGCCGATGAGCGCCACGGCCTCTTCATGCCCCCATGGTGGGGGACTGCCGCGATAGTAGAGCAGATAGGGTGGATCATAGATCTCACGCAGGAGCTGCGGGTAGCAGGTGTCAGTGATGTGCAGCAGCTGCATATCAGAGTGCTGCATACTGTTGAATATACGCTCTGCCTGCCTGCAGCAGGTTGGAGCCGAGAACGTCCTGGTACGCAGGCGGCGTCTGATCATGCCCTCGATGGAGGAGCGGGTGAGACCGGAGAGGTCAGACAGGGAGAGCTGCTGCTCGAGCAGCAGCGCCTCTGAGGCTGTCAGCCCCCCGATCAGACTGATGCACAGACGTTTGAGGATCCTATCATCTGGGTATTCCACTTGCAGATACTCCTTCGTTGACTCGAGTATCTACTCTATACAGGGAAAGTGACAGGCTGCTTTCAATCTGACGGGTTCGTATCAAGGACGGGGGGCATCGATGAGGCGTGTCTCTTTCGCAGATCATCAACGGAGATGTGGGTATAGATCTGTGTGGTGCTGATATCTGCATGACCGAGGAGTTCCTGCACCACCCGCAGATCCGCCCCGTTGGACAGCAGATGGGTCGCATAGGAGTGTCTGAGCGTATGGACCTTGGCTTCGAGACCTGAGAGCAGGCAGTACTTCTTGAACTGCTTCCAGGCTCCCTGACGGGTGAGCGCAGTCCCGTTCCTGCTGATGAACAGATGATAGGTAGGGTGTCCGGCTGTGAGCAGATACACACGATGTGCCGTGAGATAGGTACGGAGCCAGAAGCCAGCAGCATCCCCGAAGGGTATGATGCGTTCCCGGTTCCCTTTCCCCGTCACCTTGATGAGTTCTTCGTCGAGATACAGATCTTCGATCTGCAGCTGCACCGCTTCACTGATACGCAAGCCGCAGGAATAGACCAGTTCGAAGAGCGCACGGTCCCGTACGCCAAGATGGGTGGTCGTATCGATAGCCGCAAGGATGGTATCGACCTCTTCGACCGTCAGGACATCAGGGAGGGTCACCGAGACCCTGGGCAGCTCGATGATCGAACTCGGGTCATCGGCTCTGAGTTCGTCAAAGGCCAGAAAGTGAAAGAAGGAACGAAGTATGGTGATCAGTTTCCCGACAGACCGCTGATGCAGTCCAGAATCGGCCCGGTGTGCCGTATACTGCAAGACCCCTGTGGGATCAACACTCAGAGGATCAGACTCATGCTGATGGAGATACGCAAGGAACTGCCTGATCTCACGCAGGTAATCACTGACAGTCGTGCTGCTTACCCGCAGCTCAACTGTCAGATATCCTTCATAATCATCAAGAAGCCGTTCGTATCGATCGATCATGTCTTATCAGAGGGATCTCGGGAGTACCTGAGCACCGATGGATAGGACAGGTCATCCTGATTCTCGGTGGTGCTCTGCATCCTCTTCTTCAGATCCTGCCATCTGTCGATGGTGATGATCTCCTCTTCCTTCTCACGGGGCTGTTCAGGTCGCTGTGAGGACGGCTTGGCAGCTTTTGCCCCGAGGGCGTTCACGGTTGCCTGACGATTCTTCTTATACTCATCGAAGTCTGGCTCCTGCCGGTCAAAGCCGGTTGCCACGAGGGTCACTTTGATCTTCTTCTCAAGATCGGGATTATAGGACTGGCCGGCAATGATCAGTGCATCCTCATCGGCATGCTCGGTAATGATCTCGACCACATCCTGATACTCCTGAAGGGTGAGATCATCACTGCCTGAGAGATTCACCAGGATCCCCTTGGCTCCTTCGATCCGTGCATTCTCCAACAGAGGATTATTGATCGCCTGTCTTGCTGCATCGATGGCTCGATTCTCTCCTTCACCGATACCGATCCCCATGAGGGCATCACCTCGTCCCTTCATGACCGTCCGGACATCGGCAAAATCTATATTGATCTCTCCTGGTTCGGTGATCAGTTCACTGATCCCCTGGACTCCCTGCCTGAGGACATCATCGGCGATCTGGAAGGCCTGTTTGATCGGGGTGTTCGCCTCGACGATCTTCAACAGATACTGATTGGGTATGATGATGAGCGTATCGACACACTTTCTCAGCTTCTCGATCCCCTCTGTAGCCAGATGCTGTTTCTTCCTTCCTTCGAAGATGAACGGGGTCGTCACCACCGCGACGGTGAGCACGTTCATCTCTTTGGCCATCTGAGCGATGGCAGGGGCAGCCCCGGTCCCGGTACCACCGCCCATACCGGCGGTGATGAAGACCATGTCAGTCCCATCGATGAGTGCTTTGATATCATCTACCGATTCCATCGCAGCCTGTTCTCCGACCTCAGGCATCCCTCCTGCACCAAGCCCGCCGGTGAGCTGAGATCCGATAGGGATGCGCTTGTTGGCATTGGATCGCTGGAGTGCCTGCACATCGGTGTTCAGTGCGACATAATCGACATTCTTCAGGCCGGCAGCGATCATCCTGTTGATCGCGTTACCGCCGCCTCCGCCTATGCCGAAGACCTTGATCACCGTTGGGGTCGATCGTTCCAGCATATAGTCGTGAGAGTCTTTCACTATTTCAATATTCATCGAATCCTCCATTGGTCACTTAAAACAGTACATCAAAAAGGTTCTTTATTCTACCTGCGAGTCCGGTCTCCCGGGTGGGAGATGCCTGCCGGTGATGATTCTTCGTTTCGTTGTTGCTCTGCCTGTGGGCATCATAGAGCACCAGCCCGATAGCTGTAGAATACCCGAGATCAGAGAATCCGTCTTCGAATCCCGGGAGTCGACCGAATCGTGCCTTTCTGGCCGGGATGTCAAACAGTTCTGCTGCAAGCTGCGGGGCTCCGGGCATCATGGCCCCGCCTCCGGTAATGACGATACCACCGCCGAAGGCATGCAGGAGTCCGCGTTTCTCGAGCATCTCACGAAGCATGGCAAACACTTCTGCGACTCTCGGCTCGATGATCTTGCATAGTTCCCGTTTGGGAAGCCGTATCGAGGGCTGATCCCCCACCTGAGGGATGATGACCGATTCGTTGTGAGATACGATCGGTTCATAACAGCAGCCGAACTCTCGCTTGACCTCTTCGACCATGGAGAGCGGTTGATTGAGAATGTAGGTGAGGTCAGCAGTCACCTGATCCCCCCCGATGTTCACACCGCCAACGAAGATCGGAGACCCATGGACGAAACCGATCATGTTGGTCATGCCTGCCCCCATATCGATCAGGAGGGTCCCCATCTCCCGTTCCTCGGCGCTGAGCACAGCCTCTGCATCAGCAAGCTGCTGGAGTACCCGTCGTTTGGCCTTGTACTGGAGTCGCTCGAAACATTTATCAATATTCTGGGAGACCGCTACCGACCCGGTCACGATCATGACTTTCGTCTCCAGCCGATGCCCGATCATATCGACAGGGTCCTTGATCCCGCTCCTCCCATCGATACAGAAGTCCTGAACCAGCGTATGAAGGATCTCCCGGTCCAGAGGCAGCTCGAAGGCTCTGGCAACTTCCATCGACCGGTAGATATCCTCTTTACGGATCTCCTGATCCTTGGACTTGATACCGACTACTCCCTGAGAGAACAGCCCCTCTATGTGACTCCCTGAGACCCCTGTGACGATCTGCTTCACTTCGATCCCTGCAGCAAGCTCGACATCCTCGATGACTGACTTGATCGTCTTGATGACCGTCTCCAGATTGTTCACGTGTCCTGCACGTACCCCTTCAGACTTCTGTTCACTGTGTGCGATGAACCGGACGGTCCCGTCAGACTGAGGGATACCTGCAGCGGCACAGATCTTCGAAGTCCCAATATCCAACCCTAAGATGGTGTTATCTGATACCAAATCCAACTCCTTTTCCGGCACTCAATGTCCCATGATCGATGACAGCATATGTATCGAATACAGAGAACCGGTAGACGCTCTGAGCCTCTGCCGGTTCTATGAGCTGTGAGGTATAGCCGATCGTCTCTGCCAGCGATCGGGCACGTACGGGGATCGCCAGGGCATACTGAATCAGGGCTGTACCGTGTCTGACCCACAGTTCCATCTCACTATGTGTAGTTGTACCGTATTTTATCTCTGTTATCAAGTTATAAATTCCAGGAGTGTCCTGCCGAAGCTCGCTGAGCATATCGATGTACGCAAGGAATCGTGGTGAGACCGTTCCCTCCCGGCTGATCAGACCTGCAGAACTGACGATCGTGCACACCGGCAGGGTCGCTGAGAGCTCTCTCACAAGGGCTTCATAGCCTTTGAAATAACTGCCGTCGGCAGCCGCGATCACATCAGGAGCGAAGGGAAGCAGAAAAGCTTCCGGTTCATCAGGGCCAAGGGTCAACACTGCGATCGGGTCGAGTGTTCGAAGGCGGACATAGAGATGATCGGGGTACTTCTTGGATACCGATGCCTCACTGATCAGCCCCTCTCTCTCCAGCTGCTGTGAGATCTCATCGGTATCACACGATGCAAAGGAGGCCCCCTGCAGCTGCTTGAGCAGTGCATTCGTCTGTTCTGAGAGGAAGTATCTGCTGCCGACGAATTCCACTTCGACATAGCCGATGACCTGTTTGGGATAGATCACAAGATAGAACAGGGCACTGCTGATCACCGCGAGTGCTGCCAGAGCGGACAGCACGATCAGACTCGTTCGAAGCAGATCCCGGGCTGAACTCTCAGATCCCCTGCGCATACGCTGCCTCCTATTCATAGTCGGTGATCCTGTTCCGATACGTGTTCAGGCTCTCATGCGTCTCCGGCTTCGGTCCCTGCTCCTTCGGGGCCTTCAGGATGATCTTCAGCAGCAGGCCGCACATGCCCAGGTTCATCAGCAGATTGGTCCCACCTGCAGAGAAGAACGGAAGGGGTATCCCGGTAGGAGGGACCATACCGCCGGCTACCCCGATGTTGAGCAGGAACTGCCAGAGCAGCAGATATGAGATACCGAAGCCTGTGAGAAACAGGAAACTGCTGCTCTGTCGATGACGTGCAGCACCCCTGAACCCCAGATACGCAAGTGCCGAGAACAGCAGGATGATCGTGATCACACCAAAGAGACCCCACTCCTCCGCAAACGCAGCGAAGATGAAATCTGACTGTACTTCCGGGATCTTTCCCAGTTTGTACGTTCCCTGACCGAATCCTTTCCCCAGGATCCCCCCGGAGGCGATGGCATCCATCGATACGTTCACCTGATAGTTGATCCCGGATGGGTCGATATCCTTGAAGATGAATCCGATGACCCGTTTGAGACGATACTCTTCCGAGAGCAGGAAGAAGATCCCCGGGATTCCCGCTATGGCCAGGTAGTAGAGCAGATAGGTGATCTTCACCTGTGCGATGAGCAGCATCGAGAAGCTGAGAAAGAGAAAGACCATCGTGGTCGAGTAGTCCCGTTGGATGATGATCAGACCCGCTGCCAGGAATACCACCGCGATAGGGACACTCACGACCCAGAAGTCCTTCAGATCACGGTCTCTCTTCCCGAGATAGTTCGCAAGATAGAGCATCACGGCCACCTTCACCAGTTCGGAGGGCTGAAAACTCAGTGGTCCGAGCCTGAGCCACCGAGTGGCGCCCATCCGGGTCTCCCCGAGTGAGGTCATGGATGTCAGTGCCATCAGGATCAGGCTGAGGAACAGCAGGACTGGTATGAGGTGCTTGATCACATGCTCTGGGAACAGGGCTACCACAGCTGCACCGGCGATCCCCAGGGCAGTGAACAGCAGTTGTCGATGGAAGAAGTACTGCGGTTCATACCCCATGCGCAGAGCTTTATCATAGGATGCGGAGTAGAGACTCATCAGACCGATACCCAGGAGCAGCAGGACGAAGAAGCAGAAGTATCCTGCCTCTTTTGTGTAGGTGTTCGTCTCCTGCAGTGCCCGTTTCATCATATCCCCTCTCAGTTGAGTCTCATCGCCAAGACTATCCCCAGCATCGCACATACGATGCCCATGATCCAGAACCGCTGTACCACTTTCGACTCATCCCATCCGATCTTCTCGAAATGGTGATGGATCGGAGCCATCTTGAAGACCCGTTTATGACGGAGCTTGTAGGATGATACCTGGATGATCACCGATACCGCTTCCATGACGAACACCGCCCCGATGATCAGCATCAGCAGTTCGTTCCCGGTGATGATGGCTATATACGACAGGACACCGCCGATGGCCATGCTCCCGGTATCACCCATGAACACCTGTGCAGGTCGTGCATTGTACCAGAAGAACCCCAGAAGTCCTCCGATCATAGCCATCAGAAAGACCAGCAGATCGCTGCGTCCATCAAGGATGAAGGCCCCGGACATCATGTGGAGCGCACCCAGAGCAGAAAGTGCTGATAGCACAAGGATAGCCGCTATGGCGATGACCCCCAAACCTGTGGCCAGTCCATCGAGACCGTCAGACAGGTTACAGGCATTTGCCATACCTACGATATAGACCACTGCCGCAGGATAGTACCAGCTTCCCAGATCCATGTACTCATGGGCCAGCCAAGGTATATAGATTCGTCCGCTGAGTACGAAGTAATGGTCGATGGTATACAGCAGGGCATAACTCATGATGACCTGCAGCGCGATCTTATAGCCGGCAGAGAGACCTTTGCTGTCGGACTGCTTCAGTTTGAGCAGATCGTCCCACAGACCGATCAGACCGAACCCGATCATGGCAAGAGCTGAGGTATAGCGGATCGAAGGTTCCTCTACGAACAGCATCATCGCGATCGTTATCGACAGGATGAAGAAGACTCCTCCGATCGTCGGGGTCCCGGCTTTGACCAGATGGGTCTGAGGTCCATCCTCCCTGATCGTCTGCCCGATGCGGTAGCGCCGCTGCAGGCTGATGAAGATATGACCGAGAACGATAGACAGAATAAAAGCTGTGAACCCTGCGCTCACAGCTCGTATCATCACTGATTGTGTCAAACTCGTTTCCATCACTGCCTCACCTCCCCTTCATGCTCGGGTATCGCTCATGATACATGGCTGAGAGGATCGATCAGTCGTTCCATGGCCATCGCCCGTGAACCTTTGACCAGCACCAGATCTCCCTGATGCACATAGGATGTGACCGTATGTTCGAGTTCCTCATAACTATCGGTATAGAAGAGCGTATTTCCGTACTGTTCCTTTCTCAGCTGATCGTAGGCGGCTTTCATCTCTTTCCCGTACAGGAAGGCACCGTTCGGCCCAAGCCCTGCAACGCGTCTGCCGATGATCTTGTGTGCCCGCTCAGCTGCGAACCCGAGCTCCTTCAGCGATCCGAGTACCACGGTCTTACGGCCCGACCAGTCCAGCTCCTTCACATAATCGAGGATTCGTCCTGCAGACTCGACATTGGAGTTGTAGCAGTCTTCGATGACCGTCACAGCGCCATTGATGACCCGGCTTCTTCCGTGCATCGGCTGCAGGGATTCAAGTCCTGCCTGGATATGGTCTCTGGTCGCCCCGAGTCCCTGAGCCAGGGTTATCGCTCCGAGTGCATTGATCAGATTATGGGATCCGATGTGTTTGAGATGGATCTCTATCCCGTCATAGGAGATCTTCCATCCCTGCAGTCCCAGAGAGGTCGCCCCTGTGAACCCAGGGGTGCTCTCATGACCGAAGGGTTCAAGAGTCGTGCCCCGCAGCTGTTCGATATAGGGAGTCCAGGGAGAGTGCTCGATCATATATCCGTGTGCGGTCTGTGCACCGAAGATGCGGCTCTTCTCTCTGGCGATGGCTTCCTGTGATCCCATCATCCCGATATGGGCGGTACCGATATTGGTCATCAGACCGATATCGGGAGTATACACCTCGAGCATCCTCTGCATCTCTCCGACATGGCTGATCCCCATCTCGAAGACGCCGAACTCATGGGTCCGGTCGATGGAGAACACTGACAGCGGCAAACCGATGTCCGAGTTATAGTTTCCCGGATTCTTCACGGTAGGACCGAGTTCTGAGAGGATCGCACTGGTCATCTCCTTCGTAGTGGTCTTTCCAGAACTCCCGGTGACCGCGATACGTACGAGACCGGGAAACCGAGAGACCCATTCGGCCGCTAGTGCTCTCAACGCGGCGTAGGTATCAGCTACGGCGACCAGGACACAGCTCTCCTTTCCTGCGAGATCAGCCTTCGCAGCAGCACTCTGATCCCGATCGATCAGTATGCAGCTGGCTCCCGAAGCTGCAGCGGCAGCGATGAACCGATGACCATCGGTCCTCTCCCCCGGCAGTGCGATGAACAGCGATCCCTTCCTGACTTCACGCGAATCGATACAGACATGCTGTACCCGGGACTTCCCGGGTGAGCTCAGGGCGATCCCATGGGTGATCGCTACGATCTCAGATACGCTCAATAGGGTTCTCTCTGGCATATCACTCACAGTCCTACCTCTCTTTGATGATGATCACATCATCTTCTGATGCCTGTTCTGTAACCAGTGACAGGATCCTGTCCGGATTATGGAGTATCGAGAGCTCACCTGTGAGCTTGCGATTGTACTCCGACAGTTCTTCGATATCCCGCTCGATCTGCATGATCGAGAACTTCAATTCCCTGAATCTGGCAGCCTGACGGACCGGGAAGTACAGTGAGACAGGGATCATGATCAACAGGATGATCCCGGCGATGACGGTACTCCGGTTCTGTGTTCCCACGCTACTGCTCCTTATCGGTCTTACGGGCAAATCTGAACTTCGCACTCCTTGATGGTGCATTCATCATCACTTCTTCTCTTCCAGCAGTCACAGGTTTCTTGTTGAGCAGCTGCAGCTGAGGGATACCATCACAGGTACACTGAAGCTGTTCAGGTGGACAGATACAGGGTTTTGCCAGTCTTCTGAAGGTCTGCTTCACGATACGGTCTTCGAGGGAGTGGAAACTGATGACTCCGATCCTTCCTCCAGGAGCGAGGATACGTACAGCTTCCTCGATGGCCCGCTCTATCCGGTCGAGTTCTCCGTTGACTTCGATACGAAGGGCCTGAAAGGTCCTTGTCGCAGGATGTATCCTTCCATACCGATAGTTCTTGGGTACGGCATGAAAGATGATCTCTGAGAGTTCTTTTGAGCTGTCGATCCACTGGAGCCTACGCTGCGTACAGATCGCTGAAGCGATCCTGCGTGAGTACCGTTCTTCACCGTATTGATAGATGACATTGGCCAGTCGTTCTTCCGGGTACTCATTCACGATATCGGCTGCTGAGAGCTCCCCTGTGTCATCAAGTCGCATATCAAGTGGTTCATCCTTCCGAAAACTGAATCCTCTGCGGGACTCCTCATAATGGAAGATGGAGATACCGAAGTCGAAGAGTATCGCAGTCGGAGGGGCCTGATCATAGGAGGCAAGATAGCTGTCAAACCAGGTGTTCACCAGAGAGACCCGCTCTCCGAACACAGAGAGCCGCTGTGCAGCTTTCTGCTGGATCGAGGTGTCCCGGTCAAGTCCTATGAGTCGCATCGTCGGGAAATGGCGCAGGAACATCTCACTGTGACCACCCTCTCCACAGGTGCAGTCAATCAGCAGCCCATGCTGTGCAGCGGGTCCGAGATAATCCAGTGCTTCCTGACTCATGACGGGAACATGTTGTATTTCCATGGTTACTGCCTCTGGCTGTTATCGGGAGCTGCTGAGAGCGAGACGCTCAATGCTTGAGAGGCTTCTTCGAAAGCCTTCTCACTCTCTTCCATATATGCATCATATTCATCGACACTCCACAGTTCCAGAAAGTTGTTGATGCCCAATATGATCGCTTCGTTCTTGACTTCTATCCCTGCTTTCTCCCGCAGGGTCGGGGGTATGTTGATCCTGCCTGATCGGTCTATCTCACATTCCTGAGCAGGGGCTATGATCCTTCGCTGCAGCAGCCGTGTCCTGGCATCGAACATCGCCCCTGATCCACTCATGATCTTCTCTGAGATGGTCTTCCAATCATCAGGGAGCATCAGCCACAGACATCTCTCTACTCCGCGCGTGACAAAGAGCGTGTTCCCATCGAGGGCATTGCGCAATCGAGATGGTATGAGAATACGTCCCTTCTCATCTACCATATTACGAAACTCTCCTGTCAACATGGATTTTCCCCTTGCCTCCCATATTTCTGCAACTTTCTGACATTTCCTGCCACTTACTACCACTTATCATGATAGCTTATCCACTTATGAAGTCAAGTTGATGAAAATAGCTTTTACTGCTTATCCTGACGAAGAGTTCAGCGAGTACTTAACGGAGGTTTACCAGAAGCCCTCTCTGTATGGTTATCTGGCTGTTCACCTGATGGTGAGTGTGCAGCGATCACGATCTGGCCAGGCTGGAGACAGGGAGTGTACAGGGCTCTACAGTGAACGAAGTACCCGCTGCCTATCGGTGTTCGGCAGTGGGTACTCGTGGGGAGGAGCAGCAGGTGGCACCTGCCGTACGATTGAGAGTCTCTGTGTTCATGCAGACAGCTGGTGGACATGTCCATCACTGCACAAGAGGGGGATAGCTGTGAAGAGGAACTCGGCGATGGGTGACTAGAGAGCTGCCCCGGGCAGCTCTCTAGCTTCAGTTCTTATCGAAATCCACACCGAAGATGCGGTAGTCGATATCGGGGAAGAGATTGGTCTTCTTCTCCGTCCGGGTCAGCCACTCGGTGTTCACCGAATTCCGGCACATGTTCTCATAGACGAGGTTGAAATTATGGATATGCTCTTTCATCCGGCGTTCGGCATAGGAGACGGTCGTACCATTGCTGATGATGAACGGCCAGTCAGAGGCCATGGCAAGCAGCACCTCACGTGCCGCATGCTGCAGGAACCGCTCTTTCAGGGATGTCTGGTCGGGAAACCGTTCCACCAGTTCGATCATACGTCTGATCGAGGTATGCACATGACGATAGATCCAGTCATTGGTCCCATCGACCCAGACCGATGCATACCCCTTGTTCCCCCAACTGGAGAGCGCGGGATGGATCACCTGATTCCTGGGATACTTCTTGAGATAGGTCTCTGCATTCATCATCTGCAGTTCGGGTTCTTTGGCAAGCCCCCGGATCACCTCTTCGAGCCAGGAGATCCCTTCGAACCACCAGTGCCCGAACAGTTCCGCATCGAAGGGAAGCGTGAAATACGGTTCCCGGTCTATCAGTTTCCCCACGGTCTCCGTCTTCTTCCTCAGAGCGTAGATGAAGTTACCGGCATGCTCTCTGGTTCTCTTGAGCGCTTCGTCATACCGATACAGCTGCTTGTCGGATGAGTCCGCATCAGTGATCGCCCAGTACTTGTAGCCGGTGAAGCAGCGTACTTCCGGTTCATGGATATACGGCCGAATATAATCCATATCAAGATCGTACCCGATATCCCGGTAGAAATCACGATAGACTCCATCGACCGGATAGCCATGACCTTCGGACCAGACCAGCTGGGAGAGCCCGTAGTCCCGGGCGAACACATTCACCCCATTCTCACAGGAAGCCGGTGCATAGATGCCTCGCACGGCTTTCTCCTCGGCAAGGTTGATACTGTGTGTGCCGGCATAGAAGTACTCGACATTGTTCTGGTGAAGGATCTTCTCAAGTCCTGGATAGTATCCACACTCAGGCAGCCAGAACCCCTTCGGTTTTCGTCTGAAGTGTGCCACATGGGACATCATAGCCAGCTCGATCTGTGCTTTGATCGCCAGCGGGTATTCTTTGAACATGGGAAGGAACGCATGGGTGGCTGCCGTAGTGAGTATGATCAGATGACCACTGTCTTCCAGAGATCTGAACCCCTGCAGGATATCACCACGGTAGACACCCTGAAAATCTTCTAGATCCTGCCTGTAGAGCTTCAGATACATATGGGCAAGCTTGTTCATCTCCGGGTGATCTTTGGTCCTCTCGATCTCTTTCTCACCAAGTTCTATGAGTTCATGGAGATGGTGGGTATACCGGTCATGCAGCAGATCGTCTGCAAGCATGGCACACAAAGTCGGTGACAGCGACAGAGTGATCTGATACGGGATCCCTTCTCTGCGCAGTCTATGAAAGACCCGCAGCATGGGCAGGTAGGTCTCTGATATGGCTTCAAAGAGCCAGTTCTCTTCCAGGAACTTTGGGTGCTCGGGATGACGCACGAACGGTAGGTGTGCATGAAGAGCCAATCCGACGAATCCAGTACTCATATCCTATGCCTCTCTGCTCTTGTTCTGTTTGATCGAACACCGCGTGCTGTTGACGATGATCTCGACAAGCGGGTTGTCAGTGATGATGCCCGACCGATCTGTGAGTCCTGAAAGGAACAGCTCAAGATCTTCTGCGTGCTCCTTGAGCTCATCGATATGATCGAGCCAGTATCCTCCGGGACTCTCGACCTGATTGGACTGTGCCAGTTTGAACACCTGTCTCTCCTCCTCAGGGGAGCAGTTGCAGATCAGATCTACGATATAACAGCGTCCGGGAGTCGGCAGGTTGATATACCAGCTCGTATCAGATTCCTGGATCGGTATCTCAAAGCTGCTGAGGGCTTCTTTCGGGTTCCCTCCGAAGCCGGAGAGCTCATAGACCCGAAGGAGGATCTCCATCTGAGGATACTGTTCCTTCATCTTGGTAAGCTCTATACGGTTGATATCCCAATAGGCATACGCCCAGAAGGGATCACGAAGCAGCAGGGTGATCTGTGTCTCAGCATACTGTTCAGGGATCTCAAAGTTCGACCCCTCATCCTCTGCGGAGATCTGTTCACGAAAGATATCATACTTCTTACCCTTGAGTTTCATGATATCGTTGCTCATCTGTCGATCAGCGATCTTATCTTCCTGAATCTCTTCGAGCAGCTCGACGAGCTCTTCTTTCGTAAGATCCTCACTATGGCGAACGCCCTCTTTTCGAAGAAGACATTGAAGCTCTTCTGCAGAAAGCGACAGATACCATTCTGTTGACATCAATATATGCTCCATAAGTTACGATTTGGATTTTTCCGATTCTGCCAAAGAACCGCTGCTTATTCATAATATCGTAGATAAAAGCATCATTTTAGTCAACAAGCTATCGCGAAGGGGGCACCGAGTAACTGCGATATCAGGATGTCACGAATCGTTTTTAGCTGGGGGAGTCGGCCGTCTTCCCTAGACTACACAAGAAAAAATATCTTATACTTGCCGAATGAAAACAACGTTGATCCTACATGGGCATTTCTATCAGCCCCCCCGTGATATGCCGAATACCGGTCTGATCCCGAAACAGTCATCGGCTTTCCCTCACGGCGACTGGAACGAGCGCATCACCAGAGAGTGCTATGCTGCTAATGCCTTCTCACGATATCTCACCTATGACGGACGAGTGATCTCCATCGTCAACAACTACGAATATCTCTCCTTCAATTTCGGGCCCACCCTGCTCCATTGGCTGCAGAGTGAGGACCCGAAGACCTATGCACGCATCATAGAGGCTGACCGGATCAGTGCAGAGAGGAACCATGGACATGGCAATGCTATCGCCCAGAGCTTCAATCATACGATCCTGCCGCTTGATACCCCTGAAGACGCACTGACACAGATCATGTGGGGACTGGAAGACTTCTCCCATCACTTCGGGCGCGCTGCTGAAGGGATCTGGCTCCCTGAAGCCGCTGTGAACATGCATATCGTCGATATACTCATAGACCTCGGCATCAAGTTCATCGTGCTCTCCCCCTGGCAGGCCGAACGTATCGAGAAGTCTCCGGGGACCTGGTATGACCTGAAGGATGAACATGCACCGTATCAGGAGCCCTACCGCATCGAGGGCACCAGCGGTTCTCTCGCCGCGTTCTTCTATCATCCGGGACTGGCTTCAGGGATCAGTTTCGATCACTATCTCAGAGATGCGGACCTGCTCTTCGAACGACTGCAGGAAGTACAGCGCTCCGATGCTCCCGCACTGCTGCATTCAGCTACCGATGGAGAGATATTCGGTCACCATGAACCCTATGGCGATATGTGCCTTGCCGCCCTGATGCACAAGATCCGGGAGGATGAGGCGTTCACTGTCTCCAACTACGGCGCCTATCTCGCAGAACACCCCCCCACCCTGCGCGCACAGCTCAGATCAGGAGAGGGGAACAAGGGAAGTTCCTGGAGCTGCTTCCATGGGGTCTCTCGCTGGTACAAGGACTGTGGATGCTCGACAGGAGGCAAGGAGGGCTGGAACCAGCAGTGGAGGACTCCTCTGCGGAATGCGTTCAGAGCTCTGAGCAATGAACTGGTACGGATCTATACCCGGGAGCTTGGCAGACTGCTGCCGGGAAGCGACCCGCAGAACATACTGCAGGAGTATGCTCAAGTGGTCTCCGGCAGATCGACTCCGATCGATTTCGCTCAGAGACTGCTGGGTGCACGAGCATCTGCTCATACGATATCGACACTGTTGAGGCTGCTTGAGGGACAGCGCTTTCGGATGTATACCTTCACCTCCTGCGGTTGGTTCTTCGCCGATATCTCAGGGCTCGAACCGATACAGAACATGCGCTATGCCATACAGGCGGTCAACCTCTATGAGCAGTTCAGTGATAAGGACCTGATGTATCTTCTGCTGCAGTCACTCAAGGGGGCCAAGAGCAATATCAGCGGGATCGGTACAGGGGCTGAGATCCTGGTCTCTCTGGAACCGACCCATGAACGCGGCTACGAAGCGATCGCGTTCTTCGTACTGAATCATCTCATAGCCTGTCCCGAGAAACACAGACAGCACTACGGGATGTTCGACCTCCTGGAGATCGATCTGCCTGATCAGGAGAATATCTCCATCACGATCTTCGATAAGCCCCTTCACAGGGAGCTGCACTACAGGGTCTCCTACAGCTATGATGAAGAGGCCGGGATCATGCTCTCGATCACACTCCTTTCGACAGATGAGGTACAGACACCCACTCCGATCCAGGTCGCGGATCTGCCTGAACGCATGATCGATGAGCTGTACAGCTGGATCGATAATTCCCTTGCACGTGTAGCCGACAATGACATCGAACGAGTCACGCAGGATATCAGCAACTATACCGCTCTGATCAAACAGGGCGCCTGTGAACCGAATGACTCATTCTATATCACCAACATGGGGACCTGTCTGAGAACGCTGCATTCGTTATTCCGACAGGATCTTCCATTCACGGCAGCCGGTTCCCTCTCGCTGATGGATAACCTGCTTCGATTCATCCAGCTCAAAGCTGATAAGAAGATCAAGCTCAGTACCGAACAGAGTCTCTCGCTCTATGTGAAGAAGCATGCACAGCATCTCAGGGATGAGTTCTCGAGGGAATCAAGTCAGTTCATCTGCAGTATTCTCAGCACCGCCCGGGCTGCAGGGTTCACGGTCGATATCACCGAACTGCAGAACTACGTGTTCACCCACATCGATCGAGTCCGAGCTGCAGGTGAGACCTGCTCACCGGAGCTGATCCAGATAGGACTCGAGACCGGTATCGTGGTCGATGATCTGACAACGGGCTAGCGCCAGTTCACCAGAGTCCGTGCATGATCGAGCGCCGTGTCTTCGTTCGTAGAACCGGAGAGCATGCGTGCGAGCTCCTCGATCCTCTGCTCACCGGTCACGGCATAGATGTTCGTCTCGGTCCTTCCCTCTCGGGAGCTCTTCTCTACCACAAGGTGCTGATCGGCTTTTGCCGCGACCGATGCAAGATGCGAGATGCACAACACCTGTCTGCCCTCTGCAAGGGCATGAAGGTGCTCCCCCACTGAGACCGCTACCGTCCCCCCGATGCCGGTATCGATCTCATCGAAGATGAGGGTCTCGATACGTTCAGCTCTGGAGAACACGGTCTTGAGCGCCAGCATGATACGCGAGAGTTCTCCCCCAGAAGCTGTCTGCCTGATGCTCTTCTCAGGTTCACCCAGATTCGCCGATATGGTGAACTCGATGGTATCAGCACCGTTTGCGGTACACGAGGGGCTGCCGTCCTGGCTCATTTTCGGCGTGATCGATATCGCGAATCGGGCATTCGGCATACCGAGCCCGCTCAGATGCTCCATGATCAGCGGTTCCAGTTCCCGTGCGGTACGGCGGCGTCTCTCACTGATAGCTTCTGCATGGGATCTGACATCATGGTTCAGAGTGCTGATCCGTTCGATCAGCAGGCCCTTCTGCTCGTCATGATGTTCGATCCTCTCGAGCTTGTCAGATGCCTCATCACGATACTTCAGCACCGCTTCAAGGGTGCTTCCGTACTTCTTCTTCATCTGCCTCAGCAGCTGCATGCGTTCCTGGATCTGATCAAGTCGCTCAGGTGAGAACGCTATCCTGTCAGCGTAGTGCCGGACTTCATCAAGCACATCTTCCAGTTCATACCGAACGCTTTCAAGCCGATCGACCAGCGGCTGCAGGACCGGGTCGATACCTGCAGCATCTTCGAGCGCCTGAGTGCTTCGGGAGATTCCCGAGAGGGAGCCGTTGGAGAGGCTGAGCATCCCTTTCACGGTCGATATGGCTTCAAGCAGTCGTTCATGTCCTGAGAGGATCTTCAGTTCTGCTTCCAGTTCTTCATCTTCCCCTACGGAGATCGCAAGATCCTCGATCTCCTGGACAGCGAACGAGAGCATCTCACGTTCGCGCAGCATATCTCGTTCACCCTGTTTAAGCTCCTCCAGCTGCTCCCGCAGTGAAAGGAGCTCATGGAACATGATGGAGAAGGATTCGACCTCCGGTTCCAGATTGCCGTACCGATCGAGCATCTTCCTCTGAGCCGAGGGCTGAAGAAGGGACTGGTGTTCGTGCTGTCCGTGCAGGTCGAACAGCAGAGAGGAGAGTTCCCTGAGGAGGTTTCTGGTCACCGGTTCGTCCTGGATGCTGATAGCCCCGCGGCCGGTGCTTCGCAATGACCGTTTGATCAGCAACTGGCCGTCTTCGGGGACGATATGGTGTTCCTTCAGCCACTGCAGAAGAGGCGGACTCTCGACGATGACCGTCGCGGTGACGACCGCTTCTGAACAGCCGGTCCTGATCATGGTCGTATCACCCTTCTCCCCCAGCAGCAAGCCCAGTGCTCCTACCAGAATCGATTTTCCCGCACCGGTCTCTCCGGTGAGAATGGTGAATCCTATGGAGAAGTCGATCTGCATCTCAGTGATCAGTGCAAAGTTCTTGATCGTCAGTGTTTCAAGCATGTGTGACTCCGGACCATTGAAGTTTGGAACGAACTACTTCATAGAAGTTCCGTTTATTGGAAAGTGCCAGCAGAGCTCTGCTTCGTGACTTCTCGATAGTGATCATATCACGCTCTTCAAGCGGCATCGAGACTTGCCCGTCGATGGTAAGATTGATCTGGGTGCGCTGATGCTCCATGATGTGGATCTTGATCACATCGTCTCCTGAGACTACCAGAGGTCTGTTCGAGAGGGTGAAGGGACAGATGGGGGTCACAATGAGCGCTTCCATCTCAGAGTCGACGATCGGTCCGCCTGCTGCAAGGCTGTAGGCGGTGGAACCGGTCGGTGTCGCGGTGATGATGCCATCGGCCCGGAAGGTACCGAGCATGGTATCATTGAGCTGCAGCTCGAACGTGACGACCTTTGATATTCCGGTCGAGTTCACCACAGCGTCATTGAGCCCGTGTCCGAGGAAGACCGTCTTGCCGTCTCTGGTGACCGTCACTCTGAACATCAGTCGTCTTGAGAGGATCGTCTCACCGCAGCAGAACTTCTCGAAGGCTTCCTGCCATTCATCTACCGATACTTCGGTGATGAACCCGAAGGTACCAAGGTTGACTGCCAGGATCGGTATCCCCTGCTCCTGCAGCATCCTGGCACTGAAGAGGACCGTACCATCCCCGCCAAGGCTGATCGCCAGATCGACTTTCCCTATCTTCGGAGGGACCGTCCTGCCATCGAGTCCGAGGAACTCGACGGCTATCCCGCGACCTTCCAGATAGCTGATGATCTCAGTACTCAGGCGTTGAGCATCAGGTTTATGCAGATTCACGACCAGCAGCACTTTCTCTATCTTTCTCAAGCTGAAAACTCCTTCGTCACCTACGGCAAAGTCGAGAGTACCCGTACCAGTGTCATGAGCTGATCCTTAGATAATAAAGGATATAATGGAAAAATCATAGCACGTAATACGAAGGGAATGCTATTGGGAAAATCTGTACGCCTCTCAGGGAGTATGGTGATGGCGCACTGCTCGAAGGGCATGGCGGTCTCGATCTTATATTTTTTCACATAGCGTATGATATCCTGGACCCGGGAGTCCAGCAGCACACAGAAGGCATACCCATTGTGATGCACCGCATCATGATGTTCATTGATCAGTTGATGTTTGGTCTTCATGATCGCCTGCTGACAGGCTTTGAAATATTCTTCACGTTTCTCGATCATGTGGTCCATGACCTTCAGCTGGTTGATCACCAGAGCACAGTTGATATCAGGCAGAAGATCATAACTCAGATTCCTCTGGGTGCTGCTGTGCATGAAAGCGGCATGTTTCTTGTTCTTCACCAGCACAGCCGCCCCGCCACCGGTGGCCAGCATCGAGTCCTCCTCAAAGGAGACCACCAGCACCTGTCCGAGAGTCCCGGCTCGTTTGTGGCCCTTCTCGCTGTGCAGGCTCTGGGACAGATCTTCCACGATGGGGATCGACAACTCACTGAACGCTTCATGATCTGGGAGATTGCCCAGCGGCTCATGCATCAGGATCGCATCAGGTACAGGGTCGGTCATCTTCTTGATGGGCTCTGCGAGCATGCATCCGGTTCTCGGGTCCACATCCGCAAAGACCACTTCAAGCTGCATCTCCTGCAACAGCCAGATATAGCAGGCAGGCGAGAGCGGAGAGATGACCACATGATCCCCTTCTTTCAGCTGGAGGGTCCGCAGTGCGATCGCAAGGGCTCTCGGATAGGTTCTCACTGCTATGGCTTCGATGGCTTCAAGGTCAGAGCACAGCAGTCTTGAGAGTTCATGATTCATAAGACCCGGTCCAAGCTGCTCATCTACCAGGGTGCTGAGTACCAGATCCATATCCTTTCGTTTGATCGTCGGCTTGAAGAGTTTTATCATAGTCAAATGATACCTTATTTTACCTGTATCATGAAGTATAATTATGTGATTTACGAGGTATTATCACCCGGTCACACAACCGCACCGGTTCACCCGGCAGCAGGAGTGCCCGCAGATCCGATCAGGAGAATCGGCGTACCAGATCCTCCGCTGCCTTGATATCATGAAAGGGTACGGTACTGACTGCACAGATCTCACCGGCACTTCCGATCTGATCTGCGATGGTATCGAGTTGATAGGGATCTGCATCGATATCGAGAAAGATCTGTATCTTCTTTCCTGCTGCCAGGATCTTCCTGAAGACCTCCGGCCACTGTGTTATGGGGCTGCTGCCTTCTCCGGGTATCCATTGGATGACCTTCAGCTCCTCGATCGACAGGAGTGAATCCAGATGCACCAACTGTCCCGCACCATCGAGGTGGTAGCACGGCCGTTCCAGCTGCCTGCAGGTCTCCTTGAGTTCCGGGAGTATGAATCTATCGAACATCTGCGGACCGATGGAATAGGCAAGATCACACTGCAGCATATAATACGGTCTCGATGAGAGGATGGGAGCCCAGCAGGTATATCCGGGAGTATGGCCGCTCAGGATCTTCTCATAGCTGGTGAACACGTTCAGCCACTGGTCATGCAGTTCCCATATGCGATCGATCACTTCAGCTTCATGGTCATAGAAATCCATCATCAGACCACTGCCCGGCCTGAACGAGGCCAGCACGTCAGCAGTCCCCCCGATATCGGTCATCCCGATCTGCAGGTTCTGATGTTCCGACAGCTCTCCTATGCGGTTATAGATCGATGAGATCATCGTGAAGACCTGGTTCTGCCGATCGAGGTCGAAGGTCAGCTGATCTATCTCTCTAGGGGTCTCCGGCTCGAACCAGACCGTCCCGCTGACACACCGTGAGGCTGCCCCGAGCATGGCGGCAAGCACACCGGCGCCGAACTGCGGGATACGGTGAGGGAACCCGTCCCCGAGACACTGCACCTGGTTCAGATCATGATAGAGTGCACCGATCATCTGATCGACGGTAGTACCGTGCGGGTAATAGTTCCAGAATCTCTGGAATGCCGGTATACCTGCACCTGCTGTGGTCGGGGTCTGTTCCCCTCTCATGATATGAATGAGCGGCCTGTCGGTCTGTCCCTCCCACCATCGCTCATAGCGGATGAGCATCTGATCCCAGTAGCGACGAGGATAGGACTCATCGTAGGTCCTGATCGTTTCGATCAGGTGTGATTCCTTCATACGAACCCTCCACATACAGTAGTATGCTCACCAGTATACCGTTTCTATCAGAAATATCTTCTCATGTTAGCGATACGATGTTATCATTTTGTGTTATGACACCATACACTGTCCAGTTCCCCGAGAACAGAAGTGGTCTGCTCTATCGAACCGATCATGTCAATCTGCTGCCTCGAGCTCATCAGCATGATGAGCTCGAACTCAATGTGGTCTTCTCTGGAACGCTTACCTATGCTGTTGGATCGAGCAGGTACGATCTGCAGGAAGGGAGCTGTCTGTGGCTCTTCCCCAGCCAACCGCATATGATCATAGCTGCCTCATCCCAGGTGCAGATGCTCGTGGCAGTCTTCAAGAAAGACCTCATAGAACAGTTGGACCTCTCTTCCTGGGCCGGAGAACTTGCCCGATCGACTGTCTCTCAGGTCAGCTGCAGGACACTTTCGCCAGAAAACCTCGAGAGGATCAGAGAGCTCTATGAACAGATCATCGGGGGGCCTCAGGCAGCAGTATATGCCGATTCAGGACTGAGGTGGCTGCTGGTCTCTGCATGGAAGGCATATGGAGAAGCGGAGGATGCCTCGAGTACCGGTATGCATGCAGCTCTCATCAGGGCCCTGCAGCTGATGAGAGCCCATCCGGACTACTCGACTGATCGACTCGCAGAGCTGATCCACATCTCCAGAAGTCACTTGAGCAGGTTGTTCCACGAACAGACAGGCACCTGCCTGCAGGATTACAGGAACCGCATCAGACTGGAGCGGTTCTTCGTCCTCTATGAGAGAGAACGGAACTGTCTGCATGCAGCGCTGGATGCAGGGTTCGGTAGTTATGCACAGTTCTATCGTGTCTGTAAGAAGAACCTTGGCTTATCACCGAGGACCTACATACAGCAGCACTACGGTGACTCTCGAAACACATGATCTAAAATGGCAGTACTTCGTGTACCGATACCGGGCAAGAACCAGCATCGCAGTGAGTCCCCCTTCACAGGCTGTTCACTCCTCTGATACGCCCCTTGCTCTGCGAACACCACACGACAGAACGGACGCAGGGAAACCCTGCGTCCTTTCTCATACCACCATCAGCATTACTGCTGCTTGAAATGTAAACTGAAATATAATGCTTGCTATCGTGTATGTCTAGGCGGTCTGCTCTTGGCTTTTGATACGATCGACCGTTTACCGGGTTTTGATCGTCTGAATGCATCGATGATCGTCTCTGCATCATTCAGTGATACCGATACGAATGAGAAATCTTCGAACACCTGCACTTCGTTCAGCTTGTTACCAGGGACTTTCGCGACTTTCGTGATGTAATCGACCAGCGTGCGTGGGCTCATGTTGTGCTTCTTGCCTTTGGCGATGAACAGTCTGGTAGACTTCTGAAGGTTGGGAGAGGTCCTTCCGATCTCTTTGTAGTTACTCTTATCAAGCTGCTCGGCATACTGGGTCCTCAACAACCCGGCTATGAGTTCTGTAGCACCGTACTGTTCTTCAAGCAGGAGGGCCATTGTCATGAAATCATCTTTCAGTTCAGGATCCACTGATTTCTCGATCTCAGTGAGGATCCTCTCACGTTTGAGCGCGATCAGTTCCTTCACACTGGGAAGACTCTTCTTGTTGATGTCGGTCTTGGTCACCCGCTGGATGAACTGGATCTTACGGTACTCTGACGGGGTCACGAAGGTGATCGCGGTCCCCTCCTTCCCTGCTCGACCGGTCCTTCCGATCCTGTGGACATAACTCTCTGCATTCTGCGGCAGGGAGTAGTTGATGACATGGGTGAGATCCTGGATATCGATCCCTCGTGCAGCCACATCGGTAGCGATGAGCATGTAGATCTTCTTATCTCGGAACTGTCCGAGGACTTTCTCTCTCTGGGACTGTGACATATCACCATGGAGGGCCTCAGCAGCATACCCGCTGTTCGCAAGTCGTTTCGCCACTTCATCACAACCGTTCTTGGTTCTGCAGAAGACCAGGCCGTAGAAATCATCTTCGAGGTCTATCACTCTTCTGAGTGCCTCGAGTTTTTCATATTCCTGGACTTCGATATAGATCTGTTCGGTAAGACTTGTAGTCATGTTCTTCTGTGAAACGGTGATCTTCTCATAATCACGCATATACTTCTCTGCAAGCCTCTGGATCTGAGGAGGCATCGTGGCAGAGAACAGCAGGGTCTTCCTGGTAGCAGGTATCTCCTGAAGAATAGTCTGAACCTCATCGATGAATCCCATATTGAGCATCTCATCTGCTTCATCAAGGACCAGTATCTCGATCTCATCAAGCTTCAGGGTCTTTCTCTGTATATGGTCTATCACTCGTCCGGGGGTTCCCACGACGATCTGGCAGCCTCTTCTGAGCTGTCCGATCTGCAGGCTGATCGACTGTCCGCCATAGATGGCTGCGATGTTCAGGTTCTTTCTGCCCTTGAAGGAGTTGATCTCTTCTGCGACCTGAATGGCAAGCTCTCGTGTCGGTGTGAGTACCAGTGCCTGTACAGCCTTGTTATGCACATCGATCTTTTCCAGGATAGGCAGACCGAACGCTGCGGTCTTTCCGGTTCCAGTCTGTGCCTGTCCTAGAATATCCTTTTCTCCGGTAAGCAGCAGTGGTATACACCGTGCCTGTATCTCTGTTGGTTCTTCGAATCCGCGACTTTTGATCGCTTTCAGTGTCTGCTCTGACAGACCGAGTTCTTCAAACGTACTCATGTATCCCTCTTCTTTGAATCTTCAAATAGATGTGTTACCTGAATACATTTTTCTAGACGTTAAACATTGGGTATGCTCGGGCTGGATGTACTGTTCAGATGCAGATCTATTGAATATCTGGTGCCGTATGGACACCGACTAGTTGCGAGGCAATACCCGTACTGCCTCGCTCACGTAATCAAGTAATATTGTCACTATTACCCGAAACTAATTATATAAAGTGGTCGTAACCACTGTCATGGCATAAAAAAACCTGGCAATTACCTACTCTCCCACAGCTTACCTGTAGTACCATCGGCGTAAAAGGGCTTAACTTCCGTGTTCGAGATGGGAACGGGTGGAACCCCTTTGCTATGATCACCAGACTCATTATGTATACAGGAATATCGGTACTGTGTCAATAGGGGACAGGGGACCGTGTTACCATGTACTCTCAGGGCACAAAGCCATGCTGCTGCGTTCTGTTTTGCATCCTGGTTTCAGAGAATCAGCATAGGATCCCTGACGCGTTCAGATTCTTTAACGATGCCATGATGTTCGAGACCATCGAGCGGCAGAAGGAGGCCTATCGCCGCATGTTCGCAGACCATATGGCAGAACGATGCATAGCCTGCGGGGAGTGCGAACCACAGTGTCCGCAGC
>JAIPFY010000105.1 GCA_021736385.1 Spirochaetia bacterium
TCCCCATAGCGATCACATCCCGGTTTAGTTCAATGGAATTATCTTCAAGCTGTTACAGAAACTCATCTCACTATGCTGAAGCTGTATCCATGCTCAATCACAACTTGGTGACAGCTCGGATAATTCACTATTCATTGTGCGAAATAATCACGCGGGATCGTGTTTCGAGAGGCTCTGCCCGGGCTATGAGCCCTATCTCACCACTGCTGCTGTTCGAAAAAAGACTGCAACCGATCCCTAAGCCCAGGATCAGACCTGCCAGTATCAGGATCTTCATCGTTCGTATCAATCGACTATTCATATACCCACCTTTATGAATGAAAAGAGTTGTTCAGATGCCTATGCATCCTTATAAGAATAAGGCGGTACAGATAATCAAGTTACAAAACTTATATTTTTATTGGTTGCACATTCACACTTAATCATTCATTTACCTTCCAGTGTCCGCGAGTGCCACCGATTCGCTCAATCAGCCATCCTCCCGTAGTTGTGTTATGTTTTTCTCAACTGCTGTTGTACTGATGTCGAATATTTCAGCGAGCTGAACACCGGAAATCTTGGGGTTGGCTTTCATCTCAGAGAGAATCCGGTCCTTGGAATTACCCAAGTGATTACCCAACTCTTCGGAAGCTGGCGCTTTCAGTAAGTCAACCACAACATCACCCGAGTTTTCTTCAATGATCGGTTCTGGCAGGCCTGCCGCTTTACAGGCGTCGGTTTTCTTTTCAATGCTCCGCCCCCGAACCGATGGGGACCATTTTCTTGACACCCCGAACCGATGTTTGGCAACCACTCCACCTTCGGTCTCACAGGCAATAGATGCTTTATGAATGACTGTGCTGAAAGTTTGGCTCAATCATAAAAAAACTGTGTGTATCTGTGTTCCTCAGTGGTTCCAAGAAACATTCGGGTACATTCGTGTTCTTTCGTGGTTCCCTCCCAATCTGGTTAGCATTCCAACCGCCTCAGCTTCAAATTTCGAGAAAGCAAACCATTTCTTGCCGAGGTCTTTCAGTGACGCACCAATATGGTAGATTTCCTCTTTATCGATAATCAGGAAACGGTCGTGGGCGTCTTTGAAGGTCTCAATTGCGATAGGCGGATACTGCTCGTTGTGCTTCTTTAGATCCAAGATCAGCTGTTTGGAAATGGTTTTAGTATAGATGGTTGCCGTGATCCCTGTATTCCGCTTGCTGAGGAGCGTAAGCACCGAATCATCGACATAACTGTCAATAAGAACCAGATTACTTTTTGCTTTACGAATGAGATCAGCGACAAACGCATAAGCGTCATAAACCTGTCCATTGTAGAAGATTCCCTGTCGTGGAGGTTCATTGGCTTCGAATGCCTGAAAAATCTTCTCGAAGTTTTTCTTGTATCCAATTCAAAGGCGACTTGACGACGTTCGTTTGAATCAAGACGGGCAAAGATGTTGGCGTTTTGCTGAATGATTTTTCGCATTTCAACAAAGGCACGCATGATCAGAACATGTACTTCTGCAGCCTTTACACTTTTCAAAACGCCTGCCAGACTGGCGACCCCCTGTTCTGTGAACACATAAGGCAGAGAGCCACCAAGGTGTTTTCGGGAAGGTATCGCATTTTGCGATACCATGAAATCAATCTCGGAGTCGTTCAGTTGAAACATGAAATCCTCTGGAAAACGCTCGATATTACGTTGAACCTGTTCGCGCAATCGAATTGGCTTCACTTCATATAGTGCGGCTATATCTTTATCCAGCATGACTTGCAGATTACGAATTGAATAGATGTTTGCCCTAATGGCTTCAGGCTCCAAAGAGATGATATGTTTTTTGTCATTGTTCATACATGCCCTCCTTCCGTTTGAACTATTCGGAATTTCCTACGAGCTGTCTCCGGCTGAGGCTCTTCGTCGTGGTAGATATTTGCTATATGCTCGGTTATAGTCGGAACGGTGACTCCGTACAGCTCTACCATGAGTTCTTGATTCAGCCAGATACTTTCCCCGTCCAACCACACCTGAACCGGACTGTCCAGTCCTTGCCCCTGATACACCACAAGCTCGCCCTTGGGAGGTTCGTTGTTGTTATCTGACATACTATCAGTTCTGAATTATGCGTGCTCTGTACTGAGTTATTTCTCACACGCAAAACAGTATCCTGTTTCGTGTGTGTTGTGCTTTTCGCGGTTCTAAAAAAATATTGCCGAAAATTCTTTTCCATTCGTGGTTACCTCTGAATCTGTTGCAGCTTTTCCTCCATCTGCTTTCTGACTTCCACCAGCTCTATTTCCATCTGCACCGCATCGATATCGATTTCCTCTTCTTCAAAGATATCCACATAGCGGGGGATATTGAGGTTGAAGTCGTTTCCCTTGTACGCCTTGAGGTCGGCCACATGAGCCAATTTTTCCTCTTCGCCCCCCCCCGGACTGCGTAGGTTGCCATGATCTTGTCGATATGCGCTTCCAAGAGGGTGTTCTTGTTCTTCCCGGAGACATACTCTCAGCTGGCTTCGACAAAGAAGATGTTCTTGCATTCTTCACGGACACCGCCTTTTTCACGGGAGCGGTCAAAGACCAGAATCACCACCGGGATATCGGTGGTCGGGAACAGGTTGCCCGGCAGCCCGATGACAGCATCAAGCAGATTCTCCTCGATCATGTTCTGGCGAATTGCGCCCCGGAACAGCACGCCGTGGGACCCCAGCACGGCGTGCTGTTCAAGGACGGTTTCCACCATGTGGCTGACAAAACCCCAGTCGCCTTTGCTCTCAGGCGGGACGCCACGCCAGAAGCGGTTATACTGATCGCTCTCAGCATGTTCCGCACCCCATGTGTCCAGTGAGAACAGCGTACAATACCCGGATCCGATGATACCGGTTCAGAAATCCCAGGGATAGGTGAATCCTTCGATCTTGCGGCAGAGGGCACACAGGGGAAGGGAGATCTCAGCCTCTGGGAGGGTGATCTGCTCCAGCGGCAGAGGATGGACCGATCCGATGATGAGCATGAGCAGCATATAATCGTGCAGGCTGCAGGCTCTCACGCACAGCCTGCCGCCGATGATATCGAACAGGATCTCAGGATCAGCAGGAGATGATGCATGCCAGTCGATATGCCGTTCATCGGTCCTGATGAAGGCGGGAGCTATGCTCCCTGCAGCACGGTCCGGTCCAAGATACCGCAGCACTGCATAGGGACCGCTGCAGCTTCGCTCCCAGCAGCCGGGAAGTTTCTGATCCCAGGACAGGGGACAGGAGAGTATCCGATAATAGAGCGCAGTACGTTCTACGAACTGACGGCAGTCGGGATAGGTATCAAGCTGATCGAGGTACCAGATCGAAGTGAAACGGGAATCGATCAGCCGATCGATCCCCTGCTCATCGAACAGTCCCGGAGAGAGCCCCCGGAAGAAGAAGAGCAGGTCCTGTTCGTGCAGCGGAAAATGATGGATCAGGCCCTCCACCTGACGGCACGATCCATTATGATAGAGCAATGCGAGGTAGAGACCTGTACCGGGGGGATCTGCCAGCTCGGAGAGAGAGACCGAGTAGAGCAGCATCTCACACGAGGTGAAGAGATCACGGATGGTGAACAGATTATACTGCCAGCGATGAACGATCATGAAGGCTGACCACTGCATGGGACGGATCTGCCAGTGTCCGAGCATGGCGGCAGCAAGAGGTGAGAGATCATCCTTCCACCGGTGCAGGCAGGAGGTGACCGATCGGCCATCGGTGAGCAGATGACCTGCAGCATGACAGAGCAGCTGATAGCTGACCCGATCACGCCCTTCGGGTCTAGCGAGCTCAAGCAGGGAGGCCTCCAGTGCCGCGTGTGAGCTCTGGGCACAGGACCAGCTGATCAGCTGCTGTTCGATCTCCTGCATATGATCCTGATACAGGATACAGGCAGTGATGATCGCAGATGTGCCTCTATGATGCAGTAGACCCGTCATAACCTGAGCGTATCACAGACAGGCTCAGGAAGTGACGGGTTTTACAAAGATTTAACTGTAGACCGTGTCAGTCGAACGAGACCTTCGGGGCTGTACGGGCCTCCTGCTCGATCTCGAAGTAGTCCTGTTTCTCAAGACCCATGGAACCTGCTACCACAGAACCGGGGAATACCCTGATCGCTGTGTTGAATGCACGTACGGCATCATTGTAGTTCATACGGGCCACTGCGAGGCGATTCTCAGTCCCTGCAAGTTCATCCTGCAGACTCATGAAGTTCGCATCCGATTTGAGCTGCGGGTAGTTCTCTACCACCACCAGCAGTCGCGAGAGTGCGGAGTCCAGCTCACCGGAGGCCTGTGCGGTCTCCGATACACCCTGAGCTCCGGCCAGTTTGCTTCGAGCCTCGGCGATCTGGATGAAGATCTCCGACTCCTGGCTGGCAAACCCCTTCACCGTCTCCACCAGATTGGGGATCAGGTCATATCTGCGCTGCAGCTGGTTCTCGACCTGCGCCCACTGCCCTTCAAGGTCCTGTTCCAGACGCACCAGATCATTCCTCGTCGAGACATACCAGGAGACTGAGATCAGCAATACTGCAACCACTACGATAAGCGCTATGAGCGCGGGAGATATTCGTCTATTCATACTAGCTACTCCTGAACATATGATTCACTATCTAAAACCCTCGTGAGGCACCACCGCCTCCGAAACCGCCTCCGCTGAACCCGCCGAAGCCTCCTCCACCGAAGCCGCCGCCGCGTCCTGAGGAACCGAAGCCCCCGCCGTAGTGCCGGTTGCTCCTGCCGCTCATCCCCATGAGAAAGAGCAGCGGAAAGAGTCTTCCTCTGCCGACGAAGAAGAAGATGAATACCATCATGACCAGAAAGGAGATGATCTCACCGATCGGGTCTGCTTCTGCTTCTGATACTGCATACTGATCACTGCCGGACACCTGCAGCGTGAACGACCGCTTCTGTGCGAGCGTCGCAGCCAGGGAGAGAGTCCCCTGCAAAAGACCCCTGCTGTAATCACCCTCTTTGAACGGGGGGATGACATGCTCATCGAGCAGTCTGCCGACCAGCCCGTCGGGAAGATCCCCTTCCAGGCCGTACCCGACCTCTACCCTCACCTGCCGTTCCTCCACTGCCAACAGCAGCATCAGTCCGGTATCCTGTCCCTCCACCCCTATGCCCCAGGCTGTAGCCAGCTGGTAGGAGTACTCCTCAAGGCTCTCGCCTTCCAGAGAGGGGACGGTGACCACTGCTATCTCGATCTCCCCATCACGGGAGAGCGCCTGTGCGATCTGTTCTATCTCACGCTCGGTCGAGGAGTCGATGACCGAGGCGAAATCATTCACATACCCGGATGCCGCAGGATACGATACCCCGGAGACCGGCAGGATCAGGATCGCCAGGAACAGCAGCACAGAGATCAGTGACTTACTGTTGGCTCTCATATGCATCGATCACCTCCACGATCTGCATGTACTGCGTCAGCAGCTCTGCAGTGAGTCTCATCAGGTCGGTATCCTTTGGCTGAACCTCTCGGAGCCTCATCAGGGCCTCGAGCGAGGAACACGAGCACTTCAGGTGCTCTTCAAGCGGCTTGATGACCTCTTTGGGATCCTCTATGGCAGTCGTATCACCATAGAGCCTCAAGATCGCACGATACATGGGGATCTGTCGTCCACTCCAGGAGAGCAGTTCCCGATAGAGGATCTTGCTCTCACATGCGGTGAGCAGCAGGATCTGACGAAGGGAGTTGAGCCCTCCTCTGAGCATCGTCTCCACCTGATGGCGTATATTCCTGTGACCTATATCCAACTCATCGAACAGCGACGTACCGTAGAGCAGATGCATGGACTGCCTGATCTCAAGATACTCAACCGGAAAGATATCGGCAGAGGTCAGCAGTTCCTGTTTCGACAGGATCTGTGGAGTGATGCGAAACTCCTGAAGACATCTCTTGGCCTTCTTCGCCAATGCACACAGCTGTGCTGCATCGGGTTTTTTGACGATGATCAGCAGATTGATATCTGATACGTTCCTGACGAACGTGCCGGTCGCAGCGCTCCCATAGAGTGCGATCATCAGCAGATCATCGCCGTAGACCTCCTCCACCAGAGGAAGCATCGTATCAAGTGCCTTCGTGATAAACTGTTCGGGTTCTGATTCCCTCATTGGTAACCTCCAAAAAGCATATATCTATGCTCTGATGATTATACCAGAACAATGAGCATAGTCCTATACAGCATAGATGAAAGATTGCTAACAAGCTGTTAGCAGGCACCTGCTGGCAGCTTCCCCTTCACATACGGGAGCTCCTGATGCAGATCCAGTCCATACCGCTGCACGATCTCCTCACAGAGCTCCACCCGGTCACAGAGCTGCTCGGGAGCATGGGCATCAGATCCGATGATCATCGGGGCCTGCAGCTGTGAGGCCAGCTCCCAGAATCCTATATAGGGGTACCAGGCTGTGTGGAACTCATCAAAGGTGAAGACCTCAGCCTTGCGCAGGCCATAGGCATTGAGTTCCAGAGGGACCCCGCAGGCCATCGCAGCCTCTATGATATCACGTGCACAGGCTGCAGCACTCCCGTCCCACGTGCGGTACCCCACCATGAAGACATCGGGATGGGCAATATAGGAGAACAGGCCGCTCTGGATCACATCGATGCAGTAATCAGCAAAGTAGCGGAGGTCCTTCGGTCTCTCCAGATGGGTGTATCCGACCCAATCAGACCCGCAGGGGATCCAGTGCGGTGCCCCGAGCAGGTAATCGAACCGATGCTCTCCGAGGAGCACCTCCTCATAGTAGGCATGGTCGGCCTTCACGTACTCACACTCCCCGCCCAGGAGCACTTCCAGATCGGGATTCTCATCCCGGCAGCGATGTACCGTATCGATATACTCCTGCAGCTCATGTGCTTCGAGATGCACATGCGTCCACCGGTCATTCGGCAGCGGCATATGCTCACTGAAGCCAAGGGTCGTACAGCCGGCCTTCAGGGCTTCTGTGACATACTCCCTGCAATCCCCCTGCGCATGCTTGCAGCGGTAGGTATGGGTATGGTAGTTCTTTTCGATCATCTGATGGTGCCTCACTTGATCATATGAAGATGGGCGCAGTGTACCAGATTATCCCATCATCGTACATGAGGGAGCAGGATGCTTCAC
>JAIPFY010000017.1 GCA_021736385.1 Spirochaetia bacterium
GGGCTTCCTTTGATAGTGATCTGAGAATCTCAGTGATTTCTTCAATACTTGGTATCTGTTTAGGTGTTAACATACGTTTAGTATATCACAGTGTAATCCAGGTTCCAAGCTAATTCACTACACTACATAAACAGAGCTATGTTTTTTATGAGATAATGGTCTGAGACCGGGTATCCCCCGGGTGAACGGGGCCATCTGGGAACTCGTAGAGACCACGATCATCTCGCTGAAAACGTCGTTTTTCAGCTGTTTTATCCCATTGGTCACCTGGTCGTACCATGAGACTCCGGGTATGGGATCACCCATGATGACCAGAGCTCCTCCAGGGGGAGTGACCGATCGTCCCCTCGCAGTCAGAAACTCTGTAATACTGTGTGTGTGGATCAGATCTATCAGAACCTGCGGGGCCACCTGTGTGATCGCTCGGGCTGTCGTGCACAGGGCGAGGAGATCTCTGCTGCCCAGACGGATGTGCGTGATCCCCGGATGGATGCGAAGGGCTGCCATCGCGATATGACCCTGTCCGGGGTTCCAGATCTCCAGAGTCTCAGCTGTGCTGTTTCTCAGCAGTCGGCCGGCAAGCTCGACCTCATAGGGGACCGTATCGAAACCGGGGATGTTGTATACCGTCTTGAGCGGGTAGGTGACTCCCTTACAGGTGAAATGGTGTTCACCCCTGAGGTAGGCACCGGGGAACGAAGGATCCGCCGCTCGTACCGATGCATCATCAGCTGCGATGATCATCACCGTATGCCGCTTCCCATCCACTCTGGATCGGATCACGGCACCTGCTTCACCGCAGAGCCTTGCTGCCGTCTCTTTGAGGGTGTCGACGATGACGAAGGCGAACACCCCATCTACGGAGAGTTGTGCGAGACCGTTGGTGATGAATCTCTTGAGCACCGGCTCTCCGGCTTTCGCCGGTATGTTCGTCAGGATCAGATCGAACGACCGGTCTACCCGCTTCAGCGCCTCATATGGGGGAGTGCAGAGGGCAGGATCGAGGATGAGTGAATCAAGTCCCGGGACGGTGGTGATCGCCAGGTCGTTCGCTTCGGCGTTCCTGCGGGTCACAGCCAGTGCCAGAGCATCCCGATCAGAAGCTGTGACTTCCAGATGCGGGTACAGAGCCTTCATGGCTAATGCGATCGTGCCCACTCCGCAGCCAGCGTCAAGCAGACTCGTGAAGGCTGTGATATCGAGATGTTCGAGGATGGTGTGAAGGAACAGATCGGAACCGGTATCGACGGCATTGCTGCTGAACAGGCCCATCGAGAGTGCGAAAGAGAGGTCCTTACCGCCAATGCGGTATCGGACCTTCTTATTGATCAGATGCTCGATCATGCTGTTAGTTGTTGACTCGCTCAAGGTACTCTTTGGTCTCGGTATTGACCAGGATCTTCTCACCCTGTTTGATGAATATGGGCACTTTGACCTTCAGACCGGTCTCAGTCACCACGATCTTCGAAGCACCGTTGACCGTATCGCCCTTGACGGCATCTTCTGCCTCTGCGACTTCATATACGACCTTGAACGGGATCACGATGTTCAGTGGTCTTGACTCCCACATGGTCACGCGGTAGCTCTCTCCGTCTTTCATCAGGAACTGGTAATCCTCAAACGACTTCATGGGGATCTCGAACTGTTCGAAGGTCTCGGTATCCATGAAGTGGTACATCTCTCCATCGTTGTACAGATACTGGCAGTCTTTGTCATCCACCATGATATCTTCTACTGACTCCTGGGTCTTGATGGTCTCACGCAGCACCTGCCCTGTGGTAGGACTCTTCATCTTCACCCGAACGAAGGCTGAACCTTTACCAGGATTCACGAACTCTCTGTCCACTACGATGAAGGGCTGTCCTTTGACCAGTAAAGCCATTCCTTTGTCTATCTGACCTGCTTTAATCATTATTCACCTCTTGGTATAGCTGTAGTATCGCGGTATCCATTACAGGCACGATACATGCCGGTACGATAGTGCGTCATGACGGATCGTATCGGCCGGGGGGCCTACGTCCCTCGATGTCCTGAAGGAGGATCATGACTCATATCTTTCTGTGCGATAGAGAATTCTATCAGAGAAGGGAAATAAAATCACCCCCTGGATAGTCTTGATCGCATGTATTGCCATGAAAAGTCGGTCCACTCCGAGAGCTACACCCGAACAGCGGGGGAATGCCGCATCGAAGATCGTATGATAGCTGTCGTCGATATCGGGGATGACCCCGCCTGATGCCGTACGCTGTTCGATCAGTGACGCATATTCCTGTGCGAAGAAGGCAGCTACCTCTGTGCTGTCGGTCTCCTCGGAGTAGCAGTTAGCCAGTTCCACACCGCCGCCGTAGAGTTCCCATCGTTCCCGGTAGGGGGTACCTGCCTTGCGTTTTGCCAGAGTGCGGATCTGATGGGGGTAATCGGTGAGGACCAGGGGGTGATCCTGAGGCAGTCCCGGTTCGATGAAGGTGAGGAATATGCGGTTGAACTCATCCTCCCAGGTGGTTCTCATGGCTGTCGGGGTGAGACCGAGCTTCTCTGCTGCCGTACGGATCTGTGAGAAGGACTGGACCTTCTCGAGGTCTATCCCGACACCGTCCCAGAATGCCTGAGCCATACTCATGCGTCTGAACGGCGGGAGCATATGCTCAGGGGTATGGGGCTGGGCAAGGCTGCCGAAGAGCTCTTCGGTCTCTGCGATGGAGTCGATATAATCAGCTTCCATGGTATACCATTCGAGCATGGTGAACTCGGGATTGTGCAGGGGCCCGATCTGCTCGCTGTTCCTGAAGCATCGTGCGAGCTGGAAGATATTCCCCGATCCCCGGGCGATCAGCTGCTTCATATGGATCTCGGGTGACGGGATGAGGTAGCAGGTCCTGTGGGGATGGAAATCGCTGCGAAACTGCGTCTCGAAGTTCTCGATGGAAGTCTCCGGTATCAGCGTCGGTGAGAGTACCGGGGTCTCGACCTCCAGATAGTCACGGGTGATGAAATGGTTGCGAATACCCTGATTCAACAGGCTTCTGTTACGTACTAGCTCTCTATCCATGGCAGGTATACTACCAGAACGAAAAGTACTGAGCAAGAGTGCTGCACCTCTCAGGCTGTACAAGGAGTGATGACTATCTTATACTACCAAGAAGTGCTAAGGTACGTAGTACGATCGTGTATATAGACAGCAGGGTGGCCGGAGGGCACCGGACTGATCAGACACCGAACAGGAGTAGATACTGATGGATGAGTTAGCAATAGGTGATACGCTGCATGGATTCACTCTGATCTCGAAGACGGATCTTCCCGAACAGCATGGGACAGGACTTCGGTTCAGACATGATGCGACAGGGCTCGATCTCTTTCAGGTCGCCAATGATGATCCGGAGAATCTCTTCTCGTTCATCTTCAAGACCCCGCCGAGGAACAATGCGGGGACTCCTCATATCATAGAACACTCCGTGCTTGCCGGGTCGAAGAAGTATCCGGTGAAAGACCCCTTCCTCTCTCTGATGAAGGGCAGTGCCCATACCTTCCTCAATGCGATGACCTATCCCGACAAGACCGTCTATCCTGTGGCTTCTCCCCTGAAGAAGGACTACTACCACATGCTGTCAGTCTATGCTGATGCGGTGTTCTTTCCACTGCTGCGGAAGGAGACCTTCAAGCAGGAGGGGATACGCATCACCGTGGATCCCAAGGGGGCCCTCAGCTATGACGGGATCGTCTTCAACGAGATGAAAGGGGCCTACTCGGATCATGATTCGATCGTATCGGAGCACTCTGTCAGATCGCTGTTCCCGGATACTGCCTACGGATTCGACTCCGGCGGGGATCCCAAGGAGATCCCGAAACTGACCTATGACGGTTTCAAAGGGTTCCATGCCGAATTCTACCATCCGTCAAACTGCAGGGTCTTTCTCTATGGTGACATCCCCATCGAAGAGCAGCTGCAGTTCCTGCAGTCCCAGTACCTCAAGGACTTCACTGCCATCAAGTTCTGTCATGAAGTCAATGACCCCAAGCCCTGGGACAAACCGGTCTACCAGGAGTTCACCACGCCGCTCAATGACGGGGAGAGCACGCAGGCTAAGTCGACGATCACCATGAACTGGGCAGCCTGCTCCATCCTCGACCCGCTGGATGTCATGACGCTGGAGGTGCTTACCGAAGCGCTGCTGGGAAACCCCGGAGCCCCGCTGTATAAGGCGATCATCGATTCAGGTCTCGGTACTGACATCTCATCGATCAGCGGGATGGACTCTGATTTCAAGCAGGTGGTCTTCTCACTGGGTATCCGGGGTACTGACCCTGACAAGCGTGAGGTGTTCGAACAGCTCATGCGCGGTGAACTCTCATCGCTGGTTAAGCAGGGGATCTCCGCTGAGCTCGTCTTTCAGGCTATCAAACGCATAGAGTTCCAGCAGCGGGAGATCAGGGGCGGGATCCCCACAGGACTGCGGGTGATGTCTCGTGCGGCGAGGGGCTGGCTCCATGGAATGACACCTGAGGCGACGCTGGTGTTCACGCCGGTCATGGAGCGACTCAAGGCGGTCATCGCAGCTGATGAGAGCCCGAAGGGCTATCTCTCCCAATGGATCCGCACCCACCTGCTGGAGAACCGGCACTGTTCGGTCGTGGTGGTACGCCCTGATGCAGCTCACAGTGCGGCTGTGGAGGATGAGCTCGCAGCACAGCTTGCCGCCATCCAGAAGAAGATGACCAAGAAGGAGCTCAAACTCCTTGCCGATGAACAGCAGCGGTTCCTCGATTTCCAGCGGCGTCCAGACGCTGCTGAGGATGTCGCCAGGATCCCCAGGCTCACCAGAGAGGATCTGCCTCCTGAGATCAGTACGATCGATGTGGAGCGTACTGCAGTCGATTCGGTCCCCTGTTATCAGCAGAGACTGTTCACCAACGGTATCGTCTACCTCGATATGGCTTTCGATCTGTCTGATCTTCCTGCAGCTGCATATGACTACCTTCCTCTGTTCAGCAGACTGCTCTACATGACTGGTATCCCGGGATTCTCCTATGACCGGCTCTCAAGGCTGCTTGCAGAGAAGACCGGCAGTTTCCATATCACGCTCGATGTGGGGACCCCTGAGGTGCAGCGGCACCTCATCGTCAGGACCAAGATGCTCAAAGAGGATGTGCGTGAAGCGGTTGATCTGATACGAAAGGTCCTGCTGACTTCCGAGCTGTGGGATCTCAAACGGATCAGGGACATCATCAGGGAACAGCGCAGCGATTTCTCTACCAGCGTGATCCCTTCCGGCAGCTCGTATGCGATGCTGCGGGCGTCTTCCAGGATCTGTCCCGCTTCGCTGCAGGAGGATCGGTGGAAGGGTCTCGGTCAGTGGCATGTGTTGAATATGATCGATGATGAGGATGAGAAGGCCCTGCTGGAACTTGCGAAGACGTTCGATGAGCTGCGTGATACCATCCTGGTGAAGAACCGACTCACACTGAACGTGAGTTGTGATGAGAGCGTGCTCGAAGAGGTGAAGGAGGATCTGAGGCTGTTCACCGATGAGCTTCCTGCAGGGTATGAAGCAGCTTCCGAGGCCGGTGTATCGTTCGACCTTCCGCCGGTCTCCTCCGGAGAAGTCTTTCTGGTCCCTTCTCAGGTAGCCTATACCGCTCTGGTCTGTAAGTCAGATGTGTTCGGTTCTCCTGAGCAGACCGCTCAGTCGATCCTTGCCCACATGCTCAGTACGAAGCAGCTGTGGGATGCGATCCGTGTGCTCGGCGGGGCCTACGGCGCCTCTGCCAGTGTCGATGTGATCGAAGGACTGTTCATGTTCTCCTCCTACCGTGATCCCCGTATCGCCGACACCTATATCGATTTCCAGCAGGCTCTGCAGGCTGTGAGCTCAGGTGAACTCGACTCTGAGAGTGTGGAACTGTCAGTCATCTCGCTGGTCGGGAAGGATATGAGACCGATGAGTCCGGGAGAGAAGAGCTATATCGGGTTCAAGCGAGAGCTCTACGGTATCACCGACGAGATCCGAAGGAAGCGAAGAGCCCAGCTGCTGGCAGCAGGGCGTGATGATATCATCGAGGCTGCACGGCTGCTGCATGAGTACATGACGCAGCGACAGTCACTGGCCGTATTGTGCAGTCAGGACATGTACATGAAAGATAAGAAACGACTGCCTGCCTGTCTGAACGAGGTCTCGGTCCTGCCGTTGTAGCGAAACTATCTGTCGAGGGTGTCTCCCCATACTTTGTGAATATCATCCCTCTGGGTGATACTCCGCAGTCTGAGGACGACACACTGGCTGACCGTCGCATGGCCTTTGGCGATATCTTCGGCCAGGGCATGGCACGAGGGTGCACCGCACAACCCGCAGTCGATACCCGGGAGGGCTTTCTTGATCTCCAGATACCGGTCCATCTTCTTCAGTGCAGCCCCGATATCATCATCGAGCTGATAGGCGGATTTTGCTTCGATGCGTTCTTTCTTGATGTGTTTCACCAGATATGATGCCTGACGCCTGATCATGGTCTGCTGCTCAGGGGTGATCTCTCTCATATGCTGTGATCGATGGGTAAGCCGTTCTTTTGCAAGGAAGCGGTTCCCCGGAGCCAGTACACCTCCCGCACAGCCCTCTGCACAGGAACGAAGCTCAAGGAAATCGATGTTGGTGATCTCGTCGTTCTCAAGCCGTTCGAGGAACTCTATGACGTTATGGATCTCATCGATCGCCAGAGTCCTCCCGGGGACGGTGCTGCTCTCCCCTGCGGTGAGACTCCACATGCACGCTTCGGGTGTGAGCGGCGGGATCGGGGTGAACCTGGCGGTCTTCGCCAGCAGCTTCTTGTTCTTGGCGATACTCTTCTGTACCAGATTATAGAGGTAGTCCATGTTGATCACCCCGGTGAATATCTCATGATGGTCGGGGTTCTCAGGTGATTTGATGCTGGCGATCTTTGCGGCACAGGGGGTGACGTAGAAGATACCGATGTCCTCAGGCGGGATCTGCCGGTCGATCAGCTTGTTCCGTATGTACATCGCGGTGATCTCGACCGGTGGTCGCAGCAGGTTCAGGTGTTTGACCAGAGAAGGGTATTTGATCTGGATGAGCCGTACGATCGCAGGACAGTAGGTGGAGATCACCGGTTTGTCATCGGCATAGGTGCTGAACCGGTTGCCGATGGTCTTGAGGATGTCCACACCGAACTCTGCCTCGTAGATATCGGTGAACCCGATATCCCGCAAGGCCGTATAGATGTAGTTCTCCGGGATATCATCAGCGAACTGTCCGATGAAGACCGAAGGCAAGATCGCGATACGCTGGTTGTAGCTGAAGATCTTCTCGAAGTCATCCTGCTCCACGACGATAGCCCCATAGGGACAGGCATCCATGCACTGACCGCAGTCCACACACCGGTCAGGATTGACATGGGCTTTCCCGTGAGAGAGCCTGATGGCTTCGGTCGGACAGTTCCTCATGCATCTCGTACAGCCTCTGCAGAGATCTTCACGGACTGTCAGTGCGTGATGGAAGCTCTTTGAGTTCACGGGGTATGCTCCTTGAAGTTCACTCTCATGTGGATGGAGGTGCCCTGCTCGGATGAGGATATATCCAGTGAGTCTGAGTTGTTCTTGATATTCGGCAAGCCCATACCTGCGCCGAAGCCCATCTCACGTACCTCTGATGAGGCTGTCGAGTAGCCTTCTGACATGGCGAGCTCTATATCGGAGATCCCCGGTCCGCAATCACTGACCACGATATCTATATGTTCAGGGGTGATCGTACAGGATATGCTCCCACCGAACGAATGTGCGACCACGTTCACCTCAGCTTCATACAGGGCTACCACGACACGCTTGATGACCTTCGGGGGGATGTTCAACTGTTTCAGCAGGCGCTTGATCTCACTCGCTGCCTGACCTGCATGTGAGAAATCTCCTGCCGGGATGGAAAATGACTGGTTCATACACCCCTCATCTCTAGTACACAGGTTTCAAGCCGCTCTCATGCAGCAGATAGCTGGCTCTGAACATGGAGTAGGGTGTCGTCATGATCACCATTTCATGTTCGTTGGCAAGGTCTATCATGTTCTTTGTCGGCTGTTTCCCTCTTACGAAGAGGATCTGTGTGATATCGGACATCTCTGCAGTCCTGATGGACTGGATGTTCGACAGACCGGTGATCAGCAGGATATCCTCATCGAGCAGGGTAAGCACCTCACTCATGAGATCCGAAGCGAATCCAAGATGGACTTCTCTGTCAAGAAACGCATCACCGCAGATGATTCTGCCGTTGATGACCTCTACTACCTCTTTCAGCTTCATGGCCGAAACTCCTGTGTGCACGTGCGTTGGGACGATGCTTGATGATGGAAGACCGCATGGCTGCGGTCTGTGTCCTTCCTGACCATTATCGATATTATATCCTGATTCATCAACCCCATCTCTTTTGCAAAAGTGGTGAATTCAGTATAGTTATGCCATGAGAGAAGATGAAACAGTACAGAAGATCGAACAGCTCGTATATGAACGGCTGCTCATCGCCGGAGTAGAACTCCCGGAGGACGTGCACGCGGCACTCAGGAGTGCCGCTGCAGGTGCGGAGGACTCGGTCATCCTCCAGGCCATACTCAAGAATCTCGAGATCGCAGAACAGACCCGTCTGCCGATGTGTCAGGATACGGGTATGGCAGTGGTATTCCTTGGCATAGGAGAGGAGCTCTCGGTATGCCTTGGTGACATCCGAAGAGCCGTCGATCGGGGTATCGCACGTGCGTATACCGATGGGAGTTTCAGGAAGTCAGTGGTGGAAGAACCGGTGTTCCAGCGGACCAATACCGGGAACAACCTGCCTGCTGTCTATCATGTGGAGATCGTAGCAGGTGACCACCTGAGTGTCGACATCCTCATGAAGGGCTTCGGCAGTGAGAACTGCAGCAGCCTGAGGATGCTCAATCCAACGGCAGGTGAAGACGGGGTGGTAGATGCCGTCGTGAGCATCATGAGAGCGGCAGGGGGGAAACCCTGTCCCCCGGTAGTCCTTGGTGTAGGGATCGGGGGGACCTCTGACCGGGCTGCGGTGCTGTCAAAGAAGGCCCTGCTTCGCGAGGTCGGCTCTACCCACCGGGATTCGCGCTATGCGGCTCTCGAGCAGCGCATCCTCGAAGCGGTCCAGGCTCTGGGCATCGGGCCGGGGGGATTCGGCGGTGAGCCGACTGCCCTCGGAGTGATGATCGAACAGGAGGCCACCCATATCGCCGGACTGCCGGTAGCAGTGAGTATCAACTGCTGGGCTGACAGGAAGGTCCATATCGAACTCGACAGGGAGGGCCGGGAACTATGAAGTATCAACTACAGCTGCCGCTGTCACAGGAGGCAGTGAGCAGACTGCGCATCGGTGATGAGGTGATCCTTTCGGGCTCGATGCTCGTGGGAAGGGATCAGGTGCATAAACGGATCGTACAGTCACTCATCGATCACGGCACCTCGCCGGTAGATCTGGTCGGTCAGACGATCTACTACATGGGACCGGCCCCTGCCCCGAACGGGCAGATCATCGGCTCCTGCGGTCCGACGACCGCCTCACGTATGGATCCCTTCGTCCCGGATCTGCTTCGAGCAGGACTCACCGGTATGATCGGAAAAGGTCCGAGAAGCACAGAGGTGGCAGAGGCGATCAGAAGCGCTCGAGCGGTCTACTTCGCTGCATATGGCGGTTGCGGTGCGCTCTATGCCCAATGCGTCCAGCGTATCGAGCTGCTTGCGTTCGAGGACCTTGGTCCGGAGGCACTCTTTCGTATCCATGTCAGAGATTTCCCGGTCATCACGGCCATAGACCCGCTAGGGGATCAGATCTATACCGTATAGCTGATCTTCTCATTGATGATGACCCGATTTTTGCCGTTCGCTTTGGCGACAAGCAGGGATTCATCAGCGAGCCTGATGAGGCTGTCGATGACCAGTGGCCCCTTCTGATGTGTAGCGATCCCGATGGAGTAGGTGATCTGGTGCTCAGGGGGTATGTCTATGAGGGTATGGGTGGCGGCCTGCAGCTGTTTGCAGATACTCCTGTTGAGCTGCACCCTGCTCTCGAGGATCCTCTGGGCGATGCGGTAGGCCCCGTGCTGATCGGTCTTCGGCAGGAACATGACGAACTCATCACCACCGAGACGGAATGCCGAATCAGCCTTCCTGCAGAAGTCCTTCAGCACAGAGGCGAACTCCGAAAGGACCCTGTCGCCGATCTCATGGGAGAAGGTGTCATTGTAGTACTTGAAGTTATCGAGATCGATATAGAGCACGGAGAAGGCTGTCGACAGATCCTCTGCATAGCGTTCATATCGTGAGATCTCCTGTTCTGCTCTTCTCTGCAGCTCATTTCGGTTCCACAGCCCTGTGAGTTCATCCGTCGATGCCAGTCGCGACAGCCGTTCGTTCACCTCATGCAGTTCACGGGTCCTCTCTGTGATCCGTTTCTCCAGATCATTGGTCAGTTCCCTGCTGATATTCAGTGCCTCTATGTAGCGGTTGGAGAACTCGAAGGAGTGGGCAAGCACGAAGAAGAAGAGCCCGAAGGGGATGAGGTTGTAGGTGAAGAAGGCGGAGAAGGCGGGTATCAGATAGAAGAGGATCTCGTTCAGGACCGTTATACCCAGAGCCGCACCGCCGATGATGATGATCAGAGAGGTGTTCTTTCTCTGCAGGGAACCGATGGTCATGACTATCATCCAGTAGAGGGCATACAGGCTGATGATCCCCATGAAGAGATCGAGAAAGGCGTTATAGAACAGAACCTGGGAGAAGAGGATGATGAGCGAGTAGAGACCACCGAGTCCTGCAAAGCTGTAGGCTGCTCTCCTGTTGAAGATGGCACCGAACGCGTAATGGCTGTAGAGGGCAAAGACCAGGAATCCCAGGGAGATGGTCAGATACTCGATCTTCATCTCCAGTTCATAGGGGAAGTCCGGGAAGACCTGCAGGATCGGTATGGTATTGGTCAACAGCGATCGTGCTGCAATGATCAGGCAGAAGAGACCGAAGAGGAAGATGCTCGAATCTCTGTTGTCCTTCCCGTAGAAGGAGAGCAGGAAGATACCCATGAGAAAGAGGATCCCTGAGAGATAGACGGAGACCGAATTCTCGATGATGAAACTTCGGGTGATCGACTGCGGGGTACCGAAGGAGATATCCTGTACCAGACCCCCTTTTCGGTGGTGGAAGTTCGCTATCTGGAGTATGAGCTGCAGGTCTGTCTCCTGTGTATGAAAGGTGGCCGTTGCGGGTCTGAACTGCGGGGTAGTGGTGCTCCTGCTGGTACCGACGGTCCCTGCAGAGAGGAGCAGGCTGTCATCGATGAACAGGTTATAGGAACTGTAGATCGATTTGAGCTCCAGGGCATAGTATCCCGGCTCAGGAAGTTTGATGTGCATCACATAGGTCCCGAAACCGGTTCGTTCCAGGGACTTCCCCTCAGGCCCCAGATAGGTATGCCACTGAGACGGTACTTCGATATACCCGCCGCCTGCCTCTGCCGGATGCTCTATCGTCTTCAGTTCCTGAGCCCTCATGAGGACCTCAGGATAGAATTCCCATGTTCCCTGAAGAGCGAAGGTCCCGATATCGTCATACGGGATCGATGAGAGATCGAGAGTCCCCTGCGGTATGGGTTGATATTCCTTGATCGCCACCGTCTGGGAGATCAGAGCCGCAAAGGTGAGGATCAGATAGATGATACCGGCGAACAGAACGATCTTTCTCATCTTCCCAGTATAGGTTCCTATCACTGATGTGGCAATAGAATTTGTACCACTGCCTGACAACTGCATCATGACCCTTTCCATTCTATGGTCTTTTTGATACAGTAGTAGTTCGACCGAATCTTTTTTATAGGAAGGCAAATGATGAAACATGGGATAAAGATAGTATCAGTGATCATGGTACTGCTTGTCATTGGCGCCGCAGGGTGCTTTGCAGGTGGTTCAAGCGAGAAAGCGGAGGCTCCCAGTGAGCTGAAAGCCCCGGAGACACTGCTGGAGCGATTCAGCTATGCGTTCGGCTATATGTTCACTGAAAGTTATGTGGATCAGGGAATAGATTTCGCACCTGAATACTTTGCACAGGCGATGGCAGATGCCCTTGAGGGCACGGAGAGTCTGTACTCTGAAGAAGAGCTCGAGGCCATCCTCACCGAGTACCAGATGGAGCTCATCGCAAAGCAGGAAGCGGCTCAGGCTGAAGCCGGTGCTGCCAATCAGAAAGAAGCTGATGACTTCCTTGCCACGAACAAGACCCGGGCAGGTGTGACGGAGACTGCGAGCGGCCTGCAGTATGAAGTGGAAGTAGCAGGTGACGGAGAGATACCACAGGCTGATGATGTGGTGACGGTGCATTACACCGGTTCCTTCCTCAACGGACAGGTCTTCGAGAGCTCCAAGGAGAGCGGGAACCCTGCGACCTTCATGCTCAGTGCTGTGATCCCCGGCTGGGTAGAGGGCGTACAGCTGATGCCTGTCGGCAGTACCTACCGGTTCTTCATCCCACCGGCACTCGCCTACGGCGAAGCAGGTTCACAGCCGGTCATCGAACCGAACCAGCTGCTGATCTTCGAGATCGAGCTGCTGAGCATCGATACGGACAAGATGGAAGAATAGTATGACCCTGCATCGATAGTGATATCAGAGAGACCCTTGTAACCAAGGGTCTCTCTGTTTGTTTATGGGGTAAAGTAGCCTGACAAAAAACTTCACAAACAACACTATCAAAGAGACAATATTGGATATACAATATGAAGAATAATCGCACGTTCAAGACAGTTGCGATATGGTGTGTCCTGCTCATCACAGGACCGTTCATCTCGTTATATGCTGAGGCAATCTCACCGGTACAGCTGGTCGGTATCGACATGGAGGTCAAAGGGCTCACGAGTGCTCAGAGACTGTTACGACAGATCGGGGTGACCTCTGAGGTCTACGAGTTCGACAGCTATGATGACCTTGAGAAGTTCATCGTCTCTCTGCAGCAGAAGATGACCAACAAGCGAATCTTCGATGAGATCAGCTATGAGCTGATACCGGAACTCTCGGATGACCTGTCGGTCAAGCGGTATCGGGTATGGTTCTACGTCGATGATGCCTTCACCACGCTGGTGATCCCCTATGCGAAGTACGACTCGAACTACGGGGCAAAAGCCGGGGTCAAGCTCTTCGATCATAATGTGCTCGGTACGCTCTCAGAGCTCGCGATGACCTCGACGATCAGGCAGAACGATCTCTCCTGGGATGAGCCGGTGTACTTCACCTCTCTCACCTGGAACAGGATACCGTTCTTCGGTACGACCCTCGATACTGCTGCAGAGCTGAACATCAGGCAGACTGCAGACGGCTTTACCGATGGGGATCTGCTCACCTCTTTCAACTTCTCAGACCTCAGTCTGCTGAACCACCGGTTCAACATATCAGCGCAGATCCATACCTTTCAGCTCGATCAGGAGTATTGGGGAGACTCTGAGATCGATATCTCCTTCTCGATCCACGACATCATGATCACTGAAACCCATAACCTTGCTCTGAGCACGACGGTCAGTATCGATCAGAACGGTCATGGGTTCGATGACTTCGCCTATACCCTGTTCACCGGCGCATCCGTCTCGGGCATCGATATGCTCGTGACCGATATCACGTTGAATACCGGGCTCAACTTTGCAGTCGACCCCTACAGGATATCCTCCGAACTGACGAGTATCTACTTCGGTGCCAGTGATTCCTATGCGCTTCCCTTCGGTGTGAGCTATGCGACCGGAATCAAGTATGTGATCGATTTTGCTGATCCCCGGCAGTATGTCACCTTCGATAACTCTCTCTCCTACGGCAGGATCGACTGGAAGCATAACTACCGGGAGGGTCTCTCCCTTTCTCTTTCGAACAGCCTGACGTACAGGAGTCACTATCTGTACGAACCACCTGCAGTCTTTCCCAGCTATACCGCTTTTCATGCCAAGGCGTTCGCGATTCTCTTCGATTCGATGAATATCGGATCACGATTCACCGGGTTCTACTCCACGGTCGATCCGGTAGCCTTCATGAACAGCACTGCAGAGATCCCTGCTCAGTACATGCGGGGGATCCTTGATGAGGATTTCCCTTCCTATACCGGCCGGTACGGGGGGATCCTCAATCTGAATGTGATGGGGACGCTCATCGATCTCGACGGTATCGCCGAGTTGATCGTCTCCCCCTTCCTTGATGTCGGTATCTTCGAGGGAGAGGAGCCCGGAGCAGGGCTTCGTACCGAGTACAGCGGCGGGATCGAGTTCTACGGGATCTTTGATTCCTACCAGAGCTATCCGTTCAATGCATCGATCGGGTTGGATCTCAGCGATGTCTCAGCCTGGTTCGCCCGGACTTTGGGTGATGGTACGATCGGGTACGAGATCATGATGTCTCTGAACCTGTTCTACTGATCACCTATGATGTATAGGAGTGTAGTGACGTGATGAAACGATCTATCGCGGCAGGTTGTCTGCTGCTTATGCTTGCAGGGACTGCGTATGCCCGACAATATACCAGTATCGATCTGGATGATCCTGTCTACAAGGTCCTCGATTCTCTAGAACTCAGAGGTCTTATCCCTCCCATGCCGGAGGTGAAGCCCTATACCCGTGCTCAGGTCATCTCAGCTCTTGCATCGGCAACAGGAGCGGGGAGCAGTCTGTCAGAGCATGAGCGTGTGCTCATTGAATCTGAGCTCGAGCGACTCCAGTATCGCGGGGGGGCGCTGTTCGAAAGCGGCAGAATAACCACCGATACCCTCTCAGGTGAGGGTATCTTCGAGATGGGTGCATCTATCTCATCACTGCAGTCGGTCCCTCTGAACAGTCTGAAGGAGTATGATTCGAGGAATATGGTCACCGCCTATATGAGAGGTGATATCTCCTCGTTCATGTCCTTCAACATGGAAGCGGGAGTCAGGATCGATAAACGTGATACGGCAGCCTGGCCTCCCTATACCTTCACCAACCCGGGAGAGGGGCACTACTTCACCTACGGTACCGGGGATGTGAACAACAACGTGGGGTATCCTGATGCTTCGTATGAGGGATTTGCCAATGGGTTCGAGACGTCCCCTGAGGTGACTCTCTCGCTGTTCGATGACTCACTGATGATCAGATGGGGTATGCTCAAGAGAGACTGGGGGATGGGTTCGGGGAATCTGGTGATCTCTGATTCGGCACGCTCGTTCGATGCTGTCGAAGGACGCATAGAGCTTGCTCCCTGGGTCTCCTATTCCTTCCTCACCGGTACGCTCACCCGATACAAGGATCCTGACGGGGGAAGACCTGATACCTATCAGAACATGTTGACGACCAAGCGGATCGAGATCGAACTGCCGTTTGGTATTGAAGTCGCTCTGCATGAGACGGTCCTCTGGATCAAGCGGTTCGAGTTGGGATATATGAATCCGTTCATGATCACGACCCTCTATCAGAACATCCTCGGTGATTATGACAACATGTTCGCCGGTGTCGATCTCTCCATCTCGCTGTTCGATACAGCGACCCTCTATGGGTCGATCATGACCGATGAGATGCATCATGCGAATCCCGTGCTCTGGTTCAAAGAGGCCCGTGACATCTTCGCCATGCAGCTGGGTCTGCACAGTGCGCTCCAGTTCGTGCCGATGGGTTCTGCACGGCTGCAGTATACCCGGATCGAACCGTTCTTCTACACCCACAGACCGATGGAATACCCGACCTATGAAGAGGCTGTCTCTACAGAGTATATGAACAAGGGAGAGCCGCTGGGCTACTACCTTCCGCCGAACTCCGATGAGTTCAAGCTGGAGCTCTCCGGTATGGCAGGCCCCGATCTCTCGGTTTTGAGCACGGTGCAGTATATACGGCATAGTGGACAGTATGGTTCTGCGATGGATGAGCCTATCGATTATGCACGGTATGAAGCAGGAGGGTATGACCAGAAGGCTTTCATGCTCTATCTGGTCGAGCATACCTTCATCGGGTCTCTCTCTGCTGCATACAGCATCCCTGAGAGTCCTGTCGCGTTGTCTGCCGCCTACGCCTACAGTCATTCGTTTCTGAGAGAATATGATACTCCCGGTGGTTTCACGGAATGGGAGTCCTTCGGTAATCATATCCTCCAGCTGGGAGTCACGATCTATGGTGACTAGCAGCTACCCGGAGAAGAGTACAGATGGAAAACAGTAAAGATTTCAAGTTCTTTGTCTTACGGCTCGCTGCAGACTCGGCAGTGATCCTCGGATCGTGGTTCGTTGCCTATTATGTGAGGTTCCATATCTTCGAGGGCGGTATACCCGGTTTGCTGCCCTTCTTCTCAAGAGTATCACTGCTTGTGCTCCTGATCTATATCTACATGATCAATCGGAACGGGCTGTATGCCGGACTGCGCAGCTCCTCATGGGTGCAGGAGCTGCAGCTGCTGCTCTACAGTGCCCTGGTCTCCGATGTCTCCATCGTGTTGATGTTCTACTTCTTCTTCCCAGAGCGTGTGAGCCGGCTGACGCTGATCCTGTTCGGGGTCATCAGCCTGCTCGGGGTGACGGTAGAGCGGAAGCTGGTGAATCGGTATCTCAACCATGTCAGAAGGAAGGGCAGGAACCGAAAGACGGTACTGTTCGTAGGCTACGGCCATCATCTGAGGGAGTACTATGATCGGCTGCAGCTGAAGGGTGATGCAGGTCTTGCTGTCATCGGCCAGGTCGACAGCGGGAATGAAGAGCTTCCGGGTGTGACGCAGTATACCGAGGAGGTCCTGCAGCTGGTACACGAGAGACGGCCGGATGTCATCGTCATCGGGTATCCTGCCTCAGAGTACCGGAGAGCACAGGCACGGGTCAACGAACTCGCAGAGGTCTTTGCCAGTGTGATCTTCATCCCCAGCATGGTCCTCTCCTCGCTGAGTACCAGATTGTCCAACTTCTATAATATCCCTGTGGTCCATGTGAACCATATCAACTTCACCCATTTTGACCGCATAAAGAAACGGACTATGGATCTGCTGCTCTCGAGCATCGGGCTGATCCTGCTCAGCCCGTTCTTCCTGGTCATCGCAATCCTGATCAAGCTCACCTCACCTGGGCCGGTCTTCTATGCGCAGGAGCGGGTGAGTATTGATGAGAAGCTCTTTGACATGATAAAGTTCCGCTCCATGAGGGCTGAGCCGTCATCGGAAAGGCTGCAGTGGACGGTCAAAGATGACCCCCGGTGTACGGCTATCGGCAGGTTCATGCGCAAGACGAGTATCGATGAGCTGCCGCAGCTGATCAATGTCCTCAAAGGGGAGATGAGTCTCATCGGTCCCAGACCTGAACGGAAGGAGTTCGTGCAGCAGTTCAACAGCGAGATCCCAGGGTATCCTCTCAGGCATAAGGTGAAGACCGGGATCAGCGGCTGGGCTCAGGTGAACGGTCTGCGGGGGGATACGTCCCTCACTGAACGTATCGATAGTGATCTCTACTATATTCGAAACTGGAGTATCGGTCTTGATCTCAAGATCCTTGTCATGACCGTCTTCAAAGGATTCGTTAACAAGAATGCATACTGAACTGGAGATCTTTCAAGAGGTGTTCCCGGACTACCGGGAACTCGATGTCACCTTCGCCCACTACTGGCTGGTGACCTGGAGGGGCGGGGAGAAGGTGCTCAAAGCGCTTCTGGATCTCTTTCCCCGTGCTGCAGTCTATACCATGTTCTATGATCAGGAGGTCTGTGGACCACATCTGGAGGGGCATCCGGTCTTCTCTTCCCGTTATGATCACCGGATCCTGAGAAGACACTACCAGAAGCTCTTTCCCCTCTATCCCCGGGCTGTGGGAAGTCTCGGACCGGTGCCTTCCGGTGATCTGCTGATCTCGAGTGAATCGGGACCGATCAAAGGCATAGCCCGGGCAGATATAAACATGCCTCACCTGTGTTATATCCATACACCCATGCGGTACTGCTGGGGAGGTACCGATGATTACCTGAATACCCTTCCGGCTGTTGCAAGGCCGCTTGCCCGTACGATGTTCGAACGGCTACGGGTATACGATACGACTACCATCGATAACGTGAGTGAGTATGCAGCGAACTCGGAGCATGTACGCTCACGGGTGCAGCAGTACTACCACAGGGATGCGAAGGTGATCTATCCTCCCATCGCAGATGAGCTGTTCAACGAACCGAGGTATGAGCAGAAGAGACCGGGTAAGCACTATCTGAGTTTCGGTGCGCTCACCCCCTATAAACGGATAGATCTGCTCGTCGATGCGTTCAATCAGAGCGGGGAACCCCTCGTGGTCATCGGTTCGGGTAGTGAACTGAAGAAGTTACGCTCCCGTGCCCATGAGAACATCACCTTCCTGGGTTCAGCTCCCTGGAGCGTGGTCCAGGAGGCGATCATGGATGCCAAAGCCCTGCTGTTCCCGGGAGTGGAAGATTTTGGTATGATACCGCTGGAAGTGATGTCTTACGGGCTGCCGGTGCTCGCCTATGCGAAGGGTGGAGCTCTGGAGACCGTGATCGATCATCCTGAGGATACCGGTACTTCCACCGGCTGTCTCTTCTACGAACAGACAGTCCCTGCGGTACTGGAGGTCATCGAACGGTTCGAGGCGATCGAGCGATCATTCGACAGAGCCTTCATCTTCACGCATGCCTCAGGTTTCAGAGAGCATGAGTTCAAGAAGCAGATGCTCCTGATGATCAGAGCCATGCTCGAAGGATAGAGGAATAATCATGAAACGAACGATACAGCTGATAGTGATCAGCTTCTGCATAGGCAGTGCAGCACTCCTGTCTGCTTCCCCCATCTCACGGTATATTCCACAGCTGGATGAGGGGCAGCTCGATCGTCTCAAAGCGGGAGAACTGCTCTCCAATGACAGCCAGAAGTCTGACTCCCTGAAGCTGCTCGGGCAGGAGACGCTCATCGCCGAGGCGGTAGAGCAGGTCCCGCTGGAGGCTGATACCCTCTTTGTCGAGTGCCTGACACTCATCCCGTATCCTGAGTATATGGGATCCCTGGATGAGGAAGAGCTGCTGCTGAAGATCTTCAACACGCTCAGAAGTGTGTCGACCCAGGAGGGGATCACCTATATCTCACACAGAAAAGGGAACAAACCGGCAACACTGATCTCTTCCTCCCATGTCACGAACAGGGTCGGGAGCCGAACGGTCCTGCCGGATGTGGTAGTACAGCAGCTGCCTGAAGAAGATACCCTCATCGTCTTTCAGGATGATACCTCGTTTCGTAAGAACTTCTATGAGTACCACTACAGGACCCGCGGTGATGAGATCTATGTGGAGATGACCAATAAGACGGACATGAAGGTGTTCGGGCTGATCCCTGCTGTGAAGCGTGATGTGCTGCAGATCACTTTGTCGCTCATAGCTGCTGATGAGGGGATCATTGCCTATTCGGTAGCCGTTGCCCCGCACCAGCGACCTGTGATCGATATCCTGGTCTTCTCAGTCCATCTTCCCAGTGCCTTCCAGCGAAGGCTGGTCGCTGTGCAGGAGTGGTTCACCGCCCGGCTGCAAGAGTGATACGGGCTCCGAGCGTCAGCTGCAGGTCTGAGACATGGGGATGAGACATGAGGTTCTCTGGCTCCCATCGATGGATCCAGTCGAGCGCTCCTGAGAGGGTCGTCCATGTTCCGATGGGGGCTTCTGCCCTCATAGAGATGATCAGCTGATGTTCTACCGCATCCTTGGAGGGATCTGCGGGGTCGACGGTCGTCGGGGAGATCAGAGATGCCGGATCGGGCTCCTCATCGCTGCCGCTCATCCACTGAGAATCCTGATCGATACACCCCTGTGCAAGATAGGTCAGCCTCATTCCCAGATCCCAGGAGTCGATCGAGGTGGTCCCGGCATCGAGTGCGACGATGATCGTATCGGGACCCCAGCTGAACCCCAGCACATCTTCATCGAAGAGGTTGCTTCCTGATCGGTTGAATGCTCTGTTCGCCACGATGAAATCGATCGGATAGGTGAGCCCGTGATCTCTCAGGTACATATATGGATCGGTATAGGCAGCTTCAAGGGTAAGAGAGAAGATTCGGCTGGATCCTATGGGTCTGATCAGGTGTATGCCGCCCAGGCAGGCCAGGGCGTTGGGATACGAGCCTTCCCCTGTGCTGCTCTCTCCAGGTACGGCGAACTCATCCACTGCGAACTGGCCGTAGAGATAGGCTCCTTGAGCGAGTGTGTACTGCAGGTCAAGACCGGCGATGGAGTTTGCATTCCCGGGGATGTAGAGGTTGTGGTAGAAGGAGAAGGGGTTGAGGGTACTCAGGAAGATCCCCTCTCCCTGATACATGATCGCCTCACTGACGGTTATGTTCAGACGGTCCCACAGTGTGAACTCGAACCGGTGTGCGATGAACAGTTCGACTCCACTGATGGGATCACTGAATCCTGGAGCAGCAGATCCTTCATCAGCTGTACTCAGGTAGGCAGAAGGCGGGATGAAGGAGATGATCAGCGAGGTGGCTTTCATCCATTCGTTGAAGGCTGTCGCTTTGAAGAACTCATGGTAATCCATATGATCCCCGACCAGCAGGTTCCCTGTGATCCCGTTCCCCCATCTGATGCGGTCCCTTCCCAGCTGTATGTTCCAGTGGTCAGATCCCATCGAGATGAACCCCCTCCAGGGGAAGGATGCATCCAGGTTATCTGCAGAGCGGTCAAGGATCAGGTTGGTCGAGATGGGCGGACCGAAGAACCCTGAGGAGTCTGTGGTCTCGGTCACCTTGTCATAGAAGCGGTTGTTCTGGATGTTCATATCGAAGAATCCATAGAACGCGTTCGGGAAGCTGAACTCAAGAGCAAGATCGACGGGTGCACTTCTGCTGGTATGATCGATGACCCACTCCTCATCCTGATCGAAGAACTCTGACCTGTCGGTATGCAGGTATACCTCCGGTGCTGCCTGGAGACTGACCTGCAGGTTCGGTCGTGCGGTATGCAGCTGCTTCTGCAGATGTTCATATATCGGCAGAGCTTCAGTCCCAAGTGATTCCTTCGGGATGCGGCTGAACAGGCTGCGCAGTTCAGCTTCACTCCACGGCCCTGAATCTGAGGGGGGAGCTATACCCGACAGGACACTGAGCAGCAGCAGCTGCCGGTATGCAGGGGAGGAGACAGGATAGATCTTCTGCGACTGATCGGCTGCAGCACTCATAGCCAGTGCAGAGAACAGGAGTATGAGAGTTGTGAGCTTCTTCAGGACTTGCTTCATGTGATCCCTCATCTATGTATCTACAGGTAGTCAGACTCATTATAGTATAGATTTCATCATGTTACAGCAGGAACAGGTGTATTCGGGTGGGGAAACTGGTGACACCTCTGATCAGACAGCTCAGATCTTCTATACGTGATCAGATAACTCGGGAATGATCTGAGCCCTTGGGGGATCACTGCTGTGTCTTCAGTACCTGCTGGAGTATATCCACATGAGCCGCTACTTCCTGCTCTATGGTATACTTCCGGGCGATCTCAAGCGATCGCCTGTTCATATCAGGATCCTCTCTGATTGCCAGGATGGTATCCCGCATCTGCTGGTAGTCCGGTTGATCGATACCGACGATATAGCCATTCTCATTCTGAGCGATCAGATCATAGGATGCCCCTACATAGGGGGAGGTGACTACCGGTAGTCCGTTGGCGATCGCTTCGTTCACTACCAGTCCCCAGGTATCCATCCAGGACATCAGCATCAGTAGATGTGCTGCCCTGTAGTAGGTCCAGAGCGTCTCTCTTCCCTGATAGGGTACCAGAGTCACGTTCGTAAGTGTATGTCGATCTATGAAGGATCTGTACTCATCCTGAAGAGGACCCTCTCCGATGAAGACGAACTGGATCTGGTCGTCTCTGGCCACCAGCGCGGTATTGAGCAGGTAGGCAAGGTTCTTCCGAGTGATGAACTGCCCGATCGATAGTACGATCATACGGTCAGAAGGCAGTCCCAGACTCGCTGCATAGGCCTGTCTCTCTGTCTCCGGGACAGGGGCTTTCAAGACTTCTGCATCGCGTATGCTCGAGAAAGGATAACGGACGATCTTTCCTGGATCGACGTTATGATGTAACAGGGTCTTCTCTGCGTTGATCCCACTGGCCAGATGGATATCGCCCATTGCCAGCAGGCGATTCTTCACAGCTCGTTTGAGTGGTGACTCCTGCTCATTGATAAAACCGCCGTCTGAGTTGATCAGCAGCGGCTTGCCTGCCTTACGGGCATACCGCATCGTGATGATCTCCCCGATGCCGGTATAGCTTCCGACGATGTAGCAGTCGAACTCATGACTTTTGAGATAGTGATGCAGGCTGGGGTTGTAGCGTATCTTCTGATGCAGTTTCACTTCGGGCAGTACTTCATAGGTGTAGTCATGGTCATAGTCGGTGATATCCCAGGATCGATTGTACTCTCCCTTCTCGAAGAGGTAGAGCACGGTCAGTGCAGTATACTTCGAGAGGTCGTTGAAGAATTCCACCCGATAGGGAGCGGGGAGGTTCGTGACATACAGGATGCGCTTATCGGTTTTGTTCATGTATCAGCTCCCTATAGAGTTCTTCAGTCTTGTCTACGGTTGCGTTGAAACTATAGCCGGTCAGAAGTCTGTTCCCTTTCGTTATGAGGGCCTCTCTTGCATCGGGATCCTGCCTGATCAGATCGACTGCGGCAACTACCGTTTCCGGCTGTTCGGTGTCAAAGAAGAGGGCCCCGTCTTGAGCGACTTCTCTGAAGCATGTGTTATCTTGAAGCAGCACCGGGCATTCGCATGACCATGCCTCCAGGATCGGGATACCGAACCCTTCATACAGCGATGGGTACAGGAATACCTGAGCTCCGGCATAGAGCCTTCTGAGCTTCTCATCATCGATCTCTTCTCTGTGCACAAGATGCGTGATCCCACAGGTGTCAAAGAGCGCAAGCTCCTGATCAGTGAACGGGGGACCTCCAACACAGACCAGATGAAGATCCTGCTCGTTCAGATATGCTGCCAGTGCTGTGAGGGTTGGGATGAAGTTCTTGTACCAGTCCCGTTGACCGACAAAGAGCAGGTAGGGATAGGGAAGCTCATCGTGATCAACGATCGGGTCGGGTTGCCGGTCATGTTCTTCTTGAGAGGATTCAAAGGGGTTCCCGTGATAGATCACGGTGATCTTCTCTTCTGGAAGACCGAACACGTTGATGAAATCCTCTTTTGTGTTCTCTGAGATCGCGATGATCCTGTCGGCTGCATCGCATACCAGTCTCTTGTTCCTTGAGGTCTTATCATCGGCAGGAATATCATCGGCATAGCGCTCATGAATGATATCATGAGCAGTGATGACAAGTCTGGTCTTTTCAGGTAGCCAGGAGAGGATGTAGGGGTTGTAGTAGGTCAGGTGCACGATATCAGGTCGCCAGAGCTTCACGTAGAGGTAGGTCTCGATCCTGTTAAGTCCCTCGTATACTTTGTTCATGAAGGCGCTGGACGTGATGGTCTTGACCTTCTTCCCGGTAAGCAGGGAGAGGTAGTGATTCACCGAACCGATCACGGGAACCTGTATGCTGTGCTTTCGTCGTAATCCTCTGATCAGTTCATAATGATATCGGGAAATACCGCCGTAGCGCTGAGATCTGAAGATCTGGTAATCATAGAGGATTTTCATCAGGGGCTGTCCTCCTGCTCTGTCGAATGATTCCTCATCTTTGTATTTTTCAGATCGGAAATGACCTGAAGTGCCTGGATCGTACCGAAGATGGTAAAGGGCAGCAGGGAGACGCTGGTACCAAGGATGACCCCTGCATTACCGAAGCTATGGGCAAGAACCACGGAGACAGGGATATTCACCGCTGCACCTATGGTTGAGGTGATCAGCTGCAGTGTGAGCTTATGCACTCCATTGAGAAAATAGGCAAATATGGCATTCCAGGTAGAGACCAGGACGAACAGTCCCGTGAATAGGCGCAAGTAGAGCGGTATCGGGATCTCCGCTCCTATCCAGAGCCGAATGAGTCCGGGAGAGATCAGGATCAGTACCACTACCGCGAAGAACAGCGGTACCATATAGCTGATGAGTCGTCTCAAGGTCTTGGTGATGAACGAGACATCGTTATGTGCATAGGCATGGGTGAAGGCTGACCAGACAGGGGTAAGGATGATTCCGGCTACGATCGTCGTAAGGCTGAAGATCTTATAGGTGAGCTGGTATGATACGACTTCAGAGGCTCCCAGTACTTGGGTGATGATCATGTTGTCGGTGGTGAACATGATGACACCGGCGGCCTGAATGAGGAAGAACTTGAAGCTCACACCCATGAGAGCCGGGTAGTATGCTTTCCGTATGCATCTGATCGAGGGGGCAATATCTGCATAACGACGCAGGAATAGCAGGTAATTGACCGATACCCCGACAAGGAGATAGGACCCGCTGTAGATGATCCCGAGTGCCAGTAGAGACCCCCCTCCTTCGATATCAGGGATGGTGAGTATCATGACAAGTATCATGACATTCGACAGCAGTTGCACCAGCATGCCCAGTTCCGCATCCTGCCTGGCATAGGCCACTGCATTGATGGTAGTCAACCAGAGGCGCAGCAGGAATGCAGGGATCATGATACAGAACAGCAGAGAGACTGTCTTGCCGGGCAGCACTGAAGTCTCTACCCCGAGAGCGGTGTTCCAGTCGATTAGCAGCTGTACTGCAGAGATCAGGATGATCGCAGCAAGGACCGCTTTGAACAGGAGGGCATACGCAGTGCTGACCATCGCTTTCGCATCCTGGATCCTGTTCTTGGCAAGCAGATCGGCCAGATTGTTCCTCAGGCCGTTTGCGATACCGAAGTCTACGATGTTGAACCAGTTCAGTATCGAGATGATCGTGAGCCAGACCCCATAGAGACTGCTCTCCCCGATGTACGAAAAGACTAATCTGGTGATATAGAACGAGATGAACATGTCGGTCGCTTTGAACAATCCGAGAATGATCGATTGTCTGTTGAGTGAATCTGCTGCTTTGATACCTCTGATCACCATGTACTCACTGCCTTTTGATCCTCTCTTTTATCTGTTCGAATCGAGCATCTCCAAGAAGATCCCTGGCTGTGGATTTCGGTACTTTACAGCACAGCGTATAGCAGTATTTCCGTACTGCCTGAACTCTTCCCACATACTCCTTCTGGATATGATACTCTTCTTTCATGAGTTTCCACAGGTCTGATGAGGCTCCTCCGGTGGGGAAGGTGCTCAAAACAGCATCGACTGCAGTGAAAGTGACTCCCTGTAGGTAGTATCTGAGCAATAGCTCAAAGTCACCTGATATCCTGTATCTGGTATTGAAGTTTCCATGGGCAGAGAAGACTGTGTTTCTGATGAAGCAGGCCGGATGTGAGATCGTCATACCTCTGGTGAGGTTCTCATGGGTATCCTGCGAGAGCTCATAGGTCTTGTCAGAATCAATGGAAGATACGATACGTACATGACCATACACAATATCTGTCTCAGGCTGTTCGATGAACTTCGTGTAGACCGTATGTAGTGCATCTTCTTCATACCAGTCATCACTGTTCATGAAGGCGACGACGTGACCTTCTGCCAGAGAAAGTCCTTTGTTCATGGCGAAATAGAGACCCTCATCGGGTTCCGATATCCATCTCATAGTGCCATTGAATCGCGGTTCATTGGATCTGATCATCTCAACAGTCGAATCGGTCGAAGCACCATCGACAACGATATACTCGAAGTCGAACTCAGGAGACCGTTGACGCAGTACAGAATCGATGCATCGTTGCAGTGTCTTACTGCTGTTATAGCATACGGTGATGATCGAGAAGAAAGGCTTTGGGGCGCTGTCGGTTCTGTCAGTCATGTAGATACCTCTTCTGCAGAATTTCCTGATCCTTCTCATGGTCATACCCGTACAGGGCGAAGGTGAGGACGATCCAGGGAAGCACGAACGTCACGAGGCTTAACAGCATAGCACAGTAGAGGAAGATGATCATGAACAAAAAGATGGATTCATGTTCTTCATCTCCGTCCAGCGGCAGGCATCGTATCAGATAGCGCAGGACGAGGAACCCGGTGAACAGCAGGAAGATCAGTCCTGCGACCCCGCCGACAAGAAGGATCTCCATATACAGATTATGAACCTCTTTTGCATCTCCTATGGTCTGTGCCATATAGGCCGGGGTATTACCAAGTCCGATACCTGTAAAAGGGTGCTCTGTAATGCCGATTGCCGCCTGCTTAAGGAGGAGGAATCGAGTGGTGGATGAGTTGAGATCATCGAGTTGTTCCTGTGTAGAGCGAACAGAAGCTCCTTTGACAGGTACCTGTAAGTTGAGAAAGAAGGTTTCATTCATACGAATAGTGAATCTGCTCTGGTAGTCGGAAGGTATGAACAGCAGGGCCAGGGTGACACTCAAGATGGTGATGGCGATGGCATACCGTCTGATGATCGGTTGGGAGGTGTGTGGGTCATGTCGGAAGAATGGGGAGATGAGCATGAGCAGCAGGAATCCCAGAATACCCATACGAGACATGGTAGAAGCGATTCCCACTACGATGATGATGATGTACAGGAGCCTGAAGCGAATAGATCTGAGGGTGATCAGTGCCCCGAGACCGAACAGGAGTACCAGAGCCTGGTAGTTCGGATCCTTCAGCAAGCCTTCAGCCCGGGGTTGGCCTCGAAACAGGGAAGGTTCATCCAGAAGGGGAAGTACCTCATAGAACTGGCCGATGCAGATGATCGAGGTGATCACCGAGCAGACGATCCAGATGATGAAGAAAGTCCGTATAGCCTTATTATCGATCAGTAGTACCGAATACATCAGCAGTGCGACCATCGCGTTCATCCCTATGATGATCGCGTTTGTCAGTACTGCAGTACTCAGTCCTGAGGATACTGCCGAAGAGATCGAGAAGGTGATATACAGCAGTACCGAGAACAGGATGAGCTCTTTTCTCACTCGAATGGCTCTAATACCGATCAGTACTATGGCGATCGGATAGAGCACAATGGCTGAGAGCTTCTCAAAGGATATGACCATAGTGTGCACCGTGAAGAGCTCGATACTGACGAACTGCGATATGATCAATACCAGGAATATGATGAGCATGCCGTACCGTTCTCTCGTCTGAGCAGCGGTAGTGTGAGCGGAGATGGTAGTGTTTCTCATAGTCGACTCCGTGTTGAGTTTTGTTACGAATAGTATCTATAGAGTCTTTCGAGCTCTGCGATACTGTCGTAGTTCAGGAAGAATTCTGCTCTTTTGAGCAGATGTTGCTGGATCTTCTTGTAGTGGTCCTCATCATCCAGCAGCTTTCTGATATGATCCAGGGTGCTTTCGGGTGAATCGACAGGGACTACACAGAGCTCACTGTCGACGATCTCCGGTAATGATGTCTTATCTGATACCAGAGAGGGAGTCCCGACTGCAGCAGCTTCGATCGGTGGCATCCCGAATCCTTCATACAGGGAGAAGAGTACCAGTGCATAGGAATGGGTATAGAGCCAGGACAGCAGGTCATCATTCACAGCGGTCAACGCAAGAAAGCGATCGGTGTGAGTAGCTCTGCTCAGAGCCTGATCTACAGGATCATCCTCCTCGAATCGGTTCCCGGCCAGTACGAAGTGAAGATCGGGGTATTCGGCCATGAGGGTATCGAATATCTTGATGGTAAAAGAGAGGTTCTTATGGGTTTTGCGATTCCCGACATAGAGAAAGCACCGCTTGGCTTCGAAGAAGTCCTTGATCTCTGCAGGCACCTGATAATCAGCATGCTGCTGCAGCATGGATCTGAATCGGGTATAGACAGTAGTGGTCTTCTGCCCGGCGCTTCGGAACAGGCTGGTGACATCGGCTTGTGTGAATGCGGAGACCGTGGTGATATGCCGGCATCTGCGGATGTTGTATGCGAGGAACAGATAGAGATAGCACTTGGCGGGAAAGCGATAGGGCAGGCGGAGAGGGATGATATCATGGATCGTCAGGATGCTGTTCTTCGGGATGATACACGGGGCGTTGGTATGGGTGAAGTGTATCAGATCGTATCTCTTCGCAAGATCCCTGAACTCTCTGACCCCTGCAAAGACTTCCTGCAGTGAGTATGCTCTGAGTTCGGAGCTGATGATGTGTACTCCCCGTGAGGTAAGGTCTTCTCTGAGCTCTTCCAGGTGGTCCTTATAGGCAAGTACGGTGTACTCGATCTCTGTATGGGATCTGATATGGCGAATGAGGAATTCGATATATCGTCCGATGCCGGACATGCCGTACGCCCGACTGTCAATCAAGATACGTCTCATGCTTCACCTCGTTGTTCTGGGGTATCAGCGAATCCCAGGAAGATATCAAGTGCCCGAACTTTCTCTTCGATGGTGAATCGTGTGCTGAAGGTATGATAGGCATGTTCGCTCATAGTCCGGTAAGTCTGTGCGTCCATGGCTGCGACCGTCTCTGCACATGAGTGCAGTTCATCGTTCTCTCTGAACAGGATCCCGTCCTCGCCATGGGTTATGATCTCCGGTACCCCGCCGATGCTTCTGGCGATCGTCGGCAGTCCATGTTGAAAGGCTTCGAGGATGGTGGTCGGCAGGGCATCATTGATCGAGGGGTGGAAGAAGAAGTCTGCTGTCTCATAGAAGGTATGAATCCGTTTTCTGTCCATATCTGCATGCAGGTGTATCTCGAACAGTCCCTGGGCATCCTGAACAGCAGCGTTGAGGCTGCTGCGTACTACCGGGTCCTCCTGATTGTAGATCATGTGACAGATCACGCTCTTCTTGGTCTGCGCTGCAAGCAGTCTGCAGAAGACGAGAGTCGAAAGAGGGTCCTTCCCTTCGGAGATCTGTCCGACGAACAGGATCGTCAAGGTCGTTTTCGCAGAAGCTCTTGGTATCAGTGGTCTGCTTGGGAGTCCGTTATAGATGACCCTGATTTTTTCAGGGGGGACTCCTGACTGTCCCAGACTGGTCTTGACGGCCTTCGAGACCGCAGCAAATGTTTCGATCCTGCTATGGTAGAGCCGAAACAGCAGCTTCAGCCCTTTCTGGGAGCTGATATCATCATGTACGAGCAGAGCTCTGCGAGTCTTTCTGAAGGCTTTGACGAACAGGATATCCCCGGTGTTGTTTCCCACCACGATGGTGAAGTCCTTCCTGATAGAAGCTGAATGTGCTGTCAGGGAAAAGGAGATCACACGCCATGCTTTCTTCACCAGAGCAAGTGGACTCTTCTGTCTTCTTGCCCCCGCAGGCAGCAGCGAAGGTACCGCCCGGGTCTCAGCAACTGGAAGAGACCCGAAGAATGCTGAGAGCTGCGGGGTGTCGGCATGCCAGATAGTCACATGGCTGCTGATCCTGGAAGCATGCAGATAGTCAGCAAGTACATGTTCTGCCCCGCTGATGACCTGAGATCCTACAATGATCAATATGTTCGGTTTATCTTTCATAACGAATCACTACCACCTCATGCATGCTTGGATCACTGACTTCCCAGTCAATGTACAGCCAGCCTTCGGCATCCGGAGTCTTCTCGTTCAAGACGATACAGGGACTTCGAAAGCATGGCATGCAACGACTTTTTTATATCGGATCGAACAGTCAGAGGTTCGCAAGGAAATCAGCATAGGTACGGGACAGCCCTTCTGTCAGTGATACCCTATGGGTCCAACCGAGATCTGAAAGCCTGCTCACATCAAGGAGCTTTCTGGGAGTGCCGTTCGGCTTGCTGGTATCCCAGATGATTTCACCCTGAAAGCCGGTGATCTCAGCGATCTTCTGTGCAAGATCCCTGATAGAGATCTCCTTAGCTGTACCCACATTGACGAACTCCCCGATATCGGTTTGATCAGTGTGCTCCATGAGGTAGACACTGGCATCTGCCAGATCATCTGAGTACATGAACTCCCGCAGGGGTGAACCATCTCCCCAGAGTGTCACGGGGGTGTTCTGCATCTTCGCTTCATGGAACTTACGGATAAGCGCCGGCAGCACGTGCGAATTCTGCAAGTCATAGGTATCTCCCGGCCCGTACTGGTTGGTAGGCATGACCGAAATGAAGTTGGTTCCGTATTGGTCATTATAGTGCTTGCATAATCGGATGCCTGCGATCTTAGCGATCGCATATGCCTCATTTGATACTTCCAGCGGTCCGGTCAGCAGATATTCTTCTTTCATGGGTTGTGGTGCCGATCTGGGGTAGATACATGAAGAACCCATGAACAGTAGTTTCTTGACTCCCGATGTATATGAGCTGTGTATGACATTGCTTTCAATCATCAGGTTCTCATAGATGAATTGTGCAGGGTAGGTACTGTTTGCTCCGATCCCGCCGACTTTTGCGGCGCAGAGATAGACCTGATCCGGCCGGTTATGGGCAAAGAACTGTTCCACATCCTGTTGCCGTGTCAGATCCAGTTCCCTGGAACTTCTGGTAATAATGTTATGATAACCGGCCTCTTTCAGCCTTCGAAGGACTGCTGAACCTACCAGCCCGTGATGGCCTGCTACGAAGATGGTCTGCTGCCTATTCATAATGTTTACATGTCTCATAGCCATAAGCTGTCATGGCTTTTTCGCGTCGTGCCTCTGCAAGATCATGGTTCACCATCATGCTGCAGAGCTCCTCCATTCCCAATGTCGCTTCCCATCCCAGTTGCTCCCTGGCTTTTGTGGGATCCCCGATAAGGAGATCCACCTCTGTGGGACGAAAGTAGCGGGGGTCGATCTGTACACGGATCTTCCCTGTCTCAGGGTCTATGCCCTTCTCATTCACTCCCTCTCCTTCCCACTTCAGGTAGACACCGGTCTGAGCAAAGGCTAGAGATACGAAATCCTTTACTGTAGTCGTCTTTCCGGTAGCTATGACATAGTCTTCCGGGGTATCCTGCTGGAGCATGAGCCACATGGCTTCGACGTAGTCACCGGCAAATCCCCAGTCGCGTCTGGCCTGCAGGTTCCCAAGATATACGCAGTCTTCAAGACCTTCGTGAATACGGGCTGCAGCTCGTGTGATCTTTCGGGTGACAAAGGTCTCCCCTCTCCGCGGACTTTCATGGTTGAACAGGATGCCGTTACAGGCGAACATCCCATAGGCCTCTCGATAGTTTACTACGATCCAGTATGCATACAGTTTAGCGGCAGCATATGGGGATCGGGGGTAGAAGGGGGTAGTCTCTCGTTGAGGCACTTCCTGAACCCTTCCGAACAATTCACTCGTCGAAGCCTGATAGAATCTCACCTGTCTCTCCAGTCCCAGGAACCGTATCGCCTCCAGTAGACGTAGAGTCCCGAGTCCGTCAGTATCTGCAGTATATTCAGGGACCTCGAACGAGACTTTAACATGGCTTTGAGCGCCAAGATTATAGATCTCATCAGGGTCGATCTCCTTGATGAGTCGTATGAGATTGCTTGAATCGGTAAGATCTCCGTAGTGCAGGATGAACCGGGTATGTGCGACATGCGGATCCTGATAGATACTGTCGATCCGATCAGTGTTATATGATGAAGCTCTTCGTTTTATACCGTGAACCATGTAGCCCTTGCTTAGAAGGAGTTCTGCAAGATAGGAACCATCCTGCCCTGTAATACCTGTGATCAGTGCTGTTTTCATAGTAATGAGATTATATGATTAATCAAAAAAAGTCACGTATGCAGCATTGAAATAGCAGATACTGTTATGAACCTGTCGGTGTTATTCTCATTGAATGATAGAGGATATCTGTAAACGGGTCACAGGTTTTGAATGACTCATCGCAGGAGTGTGGCTATGTACCATGGCAGCGGGGAGTTTCCTGCTTCAGAATGGCTGTCGAAAATTATAATCCCTCAATGTATCAGGGTGTGTACCGTGTTGATTGGGAGGGGCGGTGCTGGGGTGCTGTCTCTCTTCAAGGGTTCGTCACTTGCTGATTGTCTCTCTGTTATGCTCATATCCGTAGAGGGCAAGGATGAAGATGATCCAGGGAAGTACGATGGTCACCAGACTTAGAAATGACCCGCAGAGGATGAAGACTATGATAGCGACCAGAATCGTCTCGCTGGTCTCATCCCCCTTGAGAGGAAAGGAACTGATCACGAATCTGAGGATGAAGAACCCGGCGTATAGCAGGAACAGCAGCCCTGTGAGACCTCCGACAAGGAGCATGTGCAGGAAGGAGTTATGGACTTCAAGGCGCATGCCGACTGTCTCAAGCATATAATCAGGGGTGTTGTAGAGACCGATACCTGTCAGTAGATGATCGAAGGATCCGATCAGAGCCTGCCTGCCAAGGATGAACCGGGCAGGAGCAGATGATTCTGATCTGGTCACAGTCTCAGACAAGCTGCTTGCTGCAGCTTCTGAGATGGAATCTTGAAAAGCCGTGAGAGTCGTCTGGATCCTACCGCTGAAGACCGATCGGAAATCGGTCGGGAGCAGAAGAAGAAGTAGGATCAGCCCTCCTACGACAAGAAGGACAGAGATTCTTGCAGATATGCTGTTCTTTCCAGTTCCTTCCTTCTGAGGGGTCTTACGCAAGAACAGTGAGCCTACGGTCAGTATGAGGTATCCCAGGAATCCCATTCTGGAACCTGTGGAGACGATTCCGAGGACGATGATCACGATGAACAGGTAGCGATAGCGTATGCGGTGAAGAGTCAATAGTGAACCATACCCGATCAGCAGTAGTACGGACTGGTAATTCGGGTCTTTCAGAAGTCCTTCTGCTCTCACGATGCCTGTGCGAATCGTATCTTCATCGACCAGTGGTATCAGATGCAGGAATTGACCGATACAGATCACTGCAGAGAGTACGGCACAGATGATCCAGAGTTTGAAGAACGTCTGTACAGAATGGGTATCGGCATGCAGAGCAGTATATATGAGCAGTGCCGTCGCTCCATTTATGGCTATGATCAATCCTGAAGAAAGGAGCCGAGGGCTGAACGAGCCTGAATTCAGGTAGAATAGTGTGAAGGACAGATACATCAGCACTGCGAAGAGTATCAGTTCTTTGTTCAGTCTGAGGTTTCTGATCCCCAACAGGTATATGGCAAGAGGATAGAGTGTCAATGCTGAGAGTTTCTCGACGGAGATCACCACATCGAACAGGGTAAAGAGTTCGATACTGACAAACTGTGATACGATCAGTACCAGAAATATGATCAGCATCCCATACCATTGTCTTGAATGATGTGCTGTAGAAGCGGTCCAGGATGCGGTAAGAGATTGCATATTCAACTCCAGTACATGATCAGGATGTTACGTAGTACGAAAAGTATCCTTTGATTCCCCGACTATACTATTACCGATCAGATCAATGTCTTTGACATCTACTACCGTACGTAGTCGGTGTTCTTAGAACCTGGTATCGGGGGTTCCCACCATCAGCGCATGCTTATAGAACACGCAGGTTCATACAGCATAGCTTTCTTTTTTATACAGGATCCCGTCCATGAGCTTACAAGACATCTCAATAAAAGTCACGTAGAACATATTGGAAAATCTCTTCACAGGACCTGCTGGACTGCCGTGCCCCCGTTCGTCGCAGTTATACGATGTGATCTCTTTATGGCAGTGTTGAGAGAAGTACTCTCTGGGGTGTTGATATATGAAAAGTATGAATTAACAGGTCTAATATGGGTATCAGTGGTTAATATGATGTTAATCGACCCTGATAGCACTGTATAAGGTGTTGAAAGTGGATTATATCAACGTGTATACTTCTGGTGTATCCTCTTCAGAGAACAGGGGGCAGTGATGAAACAGGTGTTGGGAATGCTAGTGCCCGCAGTTGCGTGCAGCGTATCGCTATCTGCCTATAACCTGCAGAAGGTCTATCAGGTCGATGATCCTCTCTACCGGCAGATACGCACCTTGCTTATCTCTTCCGGGGTCTCAGAGCCTTCGACTTCAGGACCCTGGAGCGCAGCAGAACTGCTATCGATGCTTGAACCCCTTGAGGAGAAGGGACTTGGGGCATCATCAGCTGCACTGAAGAAGAGGATCACAGACCAGCTGGTCACCGGTGAGACCCTGACAGGGCAGGAGGGCTTTTCGATCTGGTCAGAACCGACTGTCACCACTGAGATGTATCTGCATACCAATCCTACCAGTGATATGAATGACATCCTCTCACCCTATGGCTATGGGGAGCAGGAACCGTTCGTGAGCGTCCCTGTCGAGTTCTGGATGCATGATACCGTCTATGGTGTCTTCGATCTAAACTACCAGAAGCGGGCATATCCCTCTGATGACTATAGCTATGATACCCTGCAGACGAATATCTTTCTCGGGTCGAACAGTGTCGAGAATTATTTTCCCTTTCATGCACTCATGTCCTGGGGGAATGAGCATGAACAGCTGGTGATCGGGCGTGACAGACTTGCCTGGGGAAGCGGTGAGAGCGGGAACTTCATCATCGGGCCAGAAGCCGATTTTGAAGATTTTATCCACTATACCTTCTTCGGGAAACCCTTCTCCTACACCTGTCTCTTCACGCAGTTCGATCGGGTCGATGGTGCCACCGGCAGGGTTGCTCCGACACGGTTCGGCGGGATCTCTCAGATCTTCATCAGCCATCGTTATGAGATCTCTCCGACTCCTTCGGTACGATTCGCCCTGACAGAGAGTTCCCTGTTCGCTGCAGATGGACTTGATATCCGAATGTTCTCTCCTCTGATGTTTCTCCATAACTACTATAACTTCGATATCAGCTCCGGTGGGCAGGGTAACAACATCATGGGCTTTGACCTCGCGGTGACAGTCAGTCCCGGTTACAGCCTCTATGCGCAGGCGGTAGTGGATCAGATCCAGTTCAGTAATGAGATGCTCTCGGGTATCACAGAGGATACCCTGCCTGATGCCTTCGGTCTGATGCTGGGTCTGCGCAATGAGCAGGTACTTTCCGGCGGGACTCTCAGTACGGTCGTCGAAGGGGTCTACACCTCTCCCTACCTGTATCTGAATACCCGGTTTGGTTCTGAAGATGAAGATTACTCGGACTATGATGGTATCATCGCGAACAACACCGACTCCGCCCATGCCCGGTTCCTGGGATACGCATACGGCCCTGATGCGTTGGTCGGTCTGCTCGGATTCGACTACCGCTCCTCTGCTGATCATGAGCTCAGTGGCCGTGCGGTCTATATGCTGCACGGTGCGAACCGTCTTATCCCGAATCATGAAATCCCGGAACTGGAGACCGGAGAAGAGGCCTTCAGGGCCCAGAGTCCAACCGGAAGTGCAGAAACGGGGGTCCGTCTCTCTCTGGGAGGAGCATATGTGGTATCACCCTCCCTTTCACTACAGGCTCAAGCGGTCTGGACCGGGTACTGGAACTATCTCAATGGCACAGAACTGGATGAATCCCATGCACTGCAGGCACTGTCGGGTTCGAACTGGCATGATATGAGAGTGACGCTGGGAGTCAGCATGACCCCGTCGTCAGTCCTTCTGAGTCCCTAGGTGAGCAGGGTAGAGAGGGGCTCCCCGGGGAGTTGCCACTCGATTGTGTCGCTGCCCTGTCTGTGTTTACTTTCTGTACAGAGATGGTCGAGACCTGCCATGCAGGTTTCGATATGCTCGAAGAGAGATCCTATCGCGTCTCTGAACGTGCTCCTTGAGAACATACGACACTATGACCGTGCATAGAGGTGCTCCTCAGCTAGTTTAAGTGATTGAATCATGATACTATGGCGATTATGTCCACATGAGAAAGTAGGTACTATGAAATCACACAGAACACATATATTGACTATGATCCTTTTTCTGGTGACGGTGACGATCGGTGCAGAGAACCTGCAGAACATCATCCCTCTGGGCTCTTCGGTCTACGGGGACCTCGATATCGTCTATCTTGATGCCGGCTACCATCTGCCCTCTACCTCCAGACCGTGGTCCTATGGGGAGGCTCAGCAGCTTCTTGACCGTGTCGACCGTTCATCACTCTCCACTCCGGCAGCGGTCCTGTACGATACCCTGTACGAGGAACTGTTCACCACTGATCTTCGGTTCTCTCTGGACGATGACTATCAGCTGGGGGTCGGCATGATCCTTTCGGGTGAAGCCTATTACCATACCAATGAGGATGATTTTGATCTTGAGGGAGACTGGATCTATGGTTATGCACAGCGATCACCTCTGATGAGACTCTCTCTCGATATCGCGATGCACGACTGGTTCTACACCTACTGTGATCTTGCATACCAGAAGAACCGGTTCGCTTCAGAGGATGATGATCTCTATGATCCTGAGGCTGTACAGCCGATGGTCTCCTCGTTCCTCTATAAGGATACCTTCAGTACCAACTACTTCAGTATGAAGCATGTGGACTTCGAGACCCCCTACCGGGCCTTCGTTTCTGCAGGTTCCGATGGGTGGAATCTGCAGTTCGGTCGTGATCTCTACTCCTGGGGACCGGGGAACACCGGGAACTTCGTGATCAGTGATAATCTTGACTTCTATGATGCCTTCCGCTTCGTCTCGTATCATGAACACTTCAAGTATGAGATACTCTATGCATTCTTCGATTATGCCGCATGGGATGATGAAGCTGATGAATACCCTACGAACGAGCATGCATCAAACGGTGTGGAGATGATGCTGGCTCACCGACTGGAGTTCTCTCCGCTTCACTGGTTGAGCTTCGCGATCTCAGAGAATGTCATGTATGAGCATTCGTTCATCGATCTTCGCTATCTCAACCCGGCCTATATCTTCCATAACCTGAACAATCGTGACATGTTCAATGCCATTGCCTATGCAGAGGTGAATATGACCCCCCTGCCCGGACTGAATATCTACGGTCAGTTCGTCATCGATCAGGCACGGGCTCCTCTTGAGGGAAACAGCCAGCCGGGGGCTTTCGGGTACATGCTGGGAGGGACCTATGTGAATCCGGCAGGGGCGGGCCTGCTTAGGACCAACCTTGAGCTGGTCTATACCGACCCCTACCTCTATCAGCGTGACGGGGTCGATTTCAAGGTCGATCAGCGGCACTTCATCATCGATAGTGAACATTATATCTCCCAGTATGTCGCGTTCATGGGGTACTCGACCGGGGGCGATACGATCGCAGCAGAGCTCTCGAGTGAGTACCGGGAAGCTGGGCTTGGCACTTTCAGTGTGACGGTACAGACCGGGCTTCATGGTGAGGTGACACTCGATACCGTCATTGGAAGTACCGATGATTTTACCAATGCCGGTGATCGTGCCCCCAGCGGAGATGTGATCACCCAGGATCTGGTGATCTCCACTGCCGGGCAGCTGGAACTTCCCTCATTTGAGAGGCTGGGACTCTGGTATGAGATCGACTGGCTGCTCAGGAGGACCTATACCAGATCGACTGAACTCTACAGCGACCTCGAACAGGACCTGCAATGTGTTCTCGGGGTCTCGGTCTCCCTGTGACGAAGAAAGGCCCTCTGCAGCTGCAGAGGGCCCGGTACTGATCATCAGTATTGATCAGAAGCTGAAGGTCGTCCCGATGGCAAGCTGCATATCAGATTCGGTACCGTTCGCTGCCAGATTGTTGAAATTCATCTTCTGTATCCAGTCGAACTGCCCGTAGACTTCAAGCTGCGGCAGGATATGATACCCGCCTTTGAGTTCTACCATGATAGTGGTCTCTACTGCATCTCTGGTTTCTCCGAGTGCATTATCGGTATACTCACTATCGGTGGGGGTCTCTGCCTGACTCGGGTCAGGATCGGTATCTGAGCCTTCTGCCCAGTAGGTATACAGGTCATTCACCCCGTGGAGCATCCCGAAGAGGGTCCCCTCCACATAGTACTGCTTGAAGACCTTGTAGCCAGCTGTCAGGTTCAGCACTACCGCATCACATCCGTATTCATACCCCAGGAAGTCTTGAGCGATCGATATGTTGCCATCGGGAGAGAAGCTTCTGACCCCGACCACGTAGTTGATGCCATTGAGATCGGTCTGATCCCCTCCTTTCCCGTTACCTCTGAGGTAGAGGAATGGGTCGGTGAAAGCACCTTCAAGGAGGCCGTAGACCACCCCGTCACCTGCGGTATAGGCGGTCTTGATACCTGCGAGGTAGCCCATGGCGGTAGGAAGAGAACTGCTTCCTGTACTGTCTTCTCCCGGCAGGGGGAACTCATCGACGGCGAACTGTCCGTAGATGCTCCAGTTCCTGAAGGGTGCTGCTTCGAGCTCCAGGGTGAGCAGGGAGTTCGAGTTGGCCCTGATGTAGTTGTCATGGTAGATCATCAGCGGGTTGAGCAGTCCGAGGGAGAGGACTCCCTCTTCTGACATGTACATCATCGACTCTGAGAGGGCGAAGTTGACCGTGTCATCGAACATCCTGAATTCCAGTCGGTGGCCGACGAACATCTTCAGGCCCTCAAGAGGGGCTGCCTGGCCAACAGGTTCATTGTCTGCATAGTTCACCGGGTGCGGGAAGAAGGAGTAGAGACTGGTGAACTTATAGCTGTCATGGAAGGTGGTGAATCTCAGGAGGTCCTGATACTTCAGGTGTCCTCCGATCATCAGGTTCCCGGTCTCACCGGCTCCCCACGCTACATTGTCCCTGCCGAACTGCAGGCTCCAGTGATCCCCTCCCACTGCAGCGAAAGCCCGGTAGGGCATGTTCATGTCCAGATCGGTGATGACTGAAGGCGGTACCATGAGGATGTTGGTGGTCACTGCCGCATCACCGAAGAGGTCGCTGCTGTCATTGGTCTCTCGGAACGGATTTAGTCCCACGATGAGATCGATATCACCATAGAAGAGGTCTGATGCCCAGGTCTCGAAGGATCCGGTATACAGGGGTTCTCTCTCTTCGAAGTCGTATCTCCACAGCTGCTCACTGGTATACACATCAGTATTGGTGTGGTAATAGGCTTCGACTGCCAGGGTGGAATCGAACGACATGGCAAGAGAATCAGAGACACGGTTCTCCTCAGCCTCGTTGAGAGAGCTTGAGGCAAACTCATAGAGGTTCTCTGCCGGGCCTGAGAGGCTCTCGAGGTCGATCTTCTTGAGCATCAGCCTCAGTTCTGCGGCACTCCATGGCCCTGAAGTCGAGGGGAGACTCAATCCCTGATCGATATAGAGGTACTCGATGGCCTCGAATTCCTGAGAATCTATGGGGAAGATCTTCTGATAATTATCAGCAGCCAACGGGCTGATGATCACACAACACATGATACTGATACATATCATACTCTTTATAACAGTGTTTTTCATTATATGCTCCTTCAGTTTGTTGATAGTGTATCACTCTACGGATCATTATACAAACTGAAAGAGAGTAAAAGTTGACATTGTGTAACAGGGTAGAGGACTCTTCAGATAGTCCTGCCGTGAAGCTGGAACCGATGGAGTTTGACCCCGTCTTCAGTCCTTCTGAGTCCCTAGGTGAGCAGGGTAGAGAGGGCCTTCAGGGAATCCACCACCATCGTGGGGGCAGGTCCTGCCTGTGTCTCCTTGGTGTAGCTGTGGTCGAGGTCTACCAGGCAGGTGTCGATCCCGAAGGCAGCGCCTCCTGCGATATCAGAGGAGAGGCTGTCGCCGATCATCAGAGCCCGATCCTTCGCTGTATGGCCTGCCTGGCTGAAGAGCACCTCGAAGATCCTGGGATCGGGTTTCTGGTAGCCGGTCTCCTCTGAGATGATGATCGGATCGAAATAGCCCCTGATCCCTGATGCATCGAGCCTGCCGTGCTGGGTCTTCGCGATACCGTTGGTGAGCAGGGCCAGGCGGTACCGTCCTGTGAGGGCTTCGAGCAGCGTCATGGCACCATCGATCAGGAACCCTGTCTGCCCGAGTCGCTCAAGATACAGCGATGAGGCGGCAAGAGGGTCAAGCGCTCTTCCAGATGCAGTGAACAGACGGGAGAACCGTTCTGCTTTCAGCTGTTTCCCATCGATGGTGCCCTGTTCGAACTCCTTCCAGATCTGGTGGTTGATCGTTCGGTAGGATTCATGGAACTGCTCACTGTAGGGGGTGTGCAGGTCCCTGCACATCGCAGTGAAAGCCCACCGCTCTGCGATGTCATAATCGAAGAGAGTCCCATCAGCATCGAAGATCAGCAAGTCATAATTCATAGGGTTCACGGCTCCTTGAACTGGTATTACCCTCATGGTGACACAGAAGATGGTGAGTTTCCAGTAGGAACAGATTGTTTGAAACCTTTTTTACCTGTGTTTGTTTACCTGTTGTATAGTGAGACTGACAAATCATCTGAAACGCACAGGAGAGCTGTAGATATGAATGCTGACCTCAAATGGATGCAAAAACTGTTTCTCGGGATCTGTACTATGGTCATCGGTGCTTTCATCATCTTTCAGACAAAAGGATTCACCATGTTCCTGGCCATCGCCATCGGTATCTATGCGGTGGTCAATGGTATTATGACTCTTTCTGCAGCCTATAAAGCGAAACTGTCAGATCAGATGAAGCGTGCCCTGTTCGTCCGAGGTGCAGCATCCTGTCTGATCGGTCTGCTGGCCCTGCTGCTCCCGGTCCTCTTCGTCAAGATCACCTGGACCTTCGTGCTCTATCTGCTGGGTATCCAGCTGCTTGTCTCAGCGATCCTGCAGATCTACCTCTCTGTCGAGATGAGAAGACTTTCTCTCCCGATAGCTGCTTCTGTCGTGGAAGTGGTGATCTCTGTCGTATTGGCCTTCCTGGTCTTCACGATGCCGCAGGAGATCGGTATGACGATCGTCCGTGTCGCAGGCTTCATCGTCTTCTCCTATGGATTGGTGCTGGTGGTACACTCCTTCCGGACGCACAGGGTCTCCGATAGAGTCCTGTAGGGACTCGAATATTCCCTAAGCATCATGTACTCTCTTGACAATCATGAGGCTTATTAGATAAGGTATAGGCGATGAATAAATATACAGAAAACAGAATACATCACCATCATTTCCTCTTCTCATGAACCATGAAGTGCGAATGTGATTGGTATATACCGAAAGGTCTCCGCATTTCATGCGGAGCTTTTTTTTTGGGTACAGGAAATGGAGTCTTCTGCAGCAGGAGTCTCATACAGAGTGAAAAACCTTGGAGGATATGATGTTTACAAGCGAGTCAGTGTTACGGGTAGCAGTACAGAAGAGCGGAAGGCTGAGTGAGAAGTCACTCGATATCATCAGTCAGTGCGGGATAGATTTCAATAACGGGTCACGGGTGCTCAAGTCCAGAGCTGAGAACTTTCCCATCGAGTTCCTCTATCTTCGTGATGATGACATTCCCGGGTACGTCTATGACGGCATTGCCGATATCGGGATCGTGGGAAGGAATGAGAAGGACGAGAAGGGCTACGATGTGACGGTCGTGAGGGACCTCGGGTTCTCACGCTGCAGATTATCGATCGCTGTCCCCAACAGCTTCGCCTATACCGGCCTTGCAGACCTCGAGGGGAAGCAGATCGCTACCTCCTATCCAAACATCCTGAAGACCTGCCTCAAGGACCAGGGAGTCTCCGCGGGGATCCATGAGATCAGCGGTTCTGTGGAGATCGCTCCTGCGATCGGTCTCACCGATGCGATCTGTGACATCGTGAGTACCGGTAGTACCCTGATCAGTAATGGCCTGAAGGAAGTGGAAGTGCTCTACCGATCATCAGCGGTGATGATCGCCAGAGAGACCCTTGCCCAGGAGGATCCTGAGAAGCAGAAGATCCTCGATCGACTGCTGCTGCGGATCGATGCGGTCATGAGAGCGCGTCACTATAAATATATCATGTTCAACCTCCCCTCCGACAAGGTGGTTCAGGTCAAGCAGATCATCCCGGGGATGAAGAGCCCGACGGTCACCCCGCTGCTGGATGACAACTGGAGTTCGGTCCAGACGGTAGTGCAGGAAGATGACTTCTGGGATGTCTTCGAGGCATTGAAAGCGATCGGTGCTCAAGGTATTCTGGTCACAGGCATCGAACAGATGACCCTGTAAGAGGAGCAGTCCCATGAAGGCAGACATCGCTGTATATGAGAATCCGAGTGAGGCTGAGATCGGGGAGATCCTGAGACGACCGGCTGAAGAGCGTGCATCACTGGAAGATCTGGTGAAGGGCATCATAGACCGGGTCAGGAACGAAGGGGATGCAGCCCTGATCGAGTATGCACGTACCTTCGATGCGGTCACCTTGAGTCAGCTGGAAGTGCCTGAGGAACAGATCGACGAAGCAGAACAGCTCGTATCAGAAGAACTCAAGTGTGCCATCAGGCGTGCCTATACGAACATCCATAGCTTCCATGCTGCACAGCGATCAGAAGAAGTCCCGGTGGAGAGTGAGCCGGGAGTGACCTGCTGGCGAGAGACGCGGGCGATCGAACGGGTCGGGATCTACATCCCGGGAGGGACAGCTCCGCTGTTCTCCACCGTACTCATGCTCGCGATCCCTGCAGCGATCGCCGGGTGCCGTGAGATCGTACTGTGCACCCCGACTGATGCAGACGGGAAGGTACACCCTGCGGTACTCTATGCTGCGAGACTCAGTGGAGTGACACGCTGCATCGCCTCAGGCGGTGCTCAGGCGATCGCAGCACTGGCCTATGGCACTGAGAGTGTACCGAAAGTCGACAAGATCTTCGGCCCGGGTAATCAGTTCGTCACTATGGCGAAACAGCTGGTATCGGTCAGTCAGGTCGCGATAGACATGCCGGCAGGCCCATCGGAAGTGCTGGTCATAGCTGATGAGCACGCTGATCCTGTCATCGTGGCTTCTGATCTGCTCAGCCAGGCAGAACATGGGATGGACAGTCAGGTGATCCTGCTCACTACCTCCTTCAGGGTACTCGAAGAGGTGCGGATCGAGCTCGATACACAGCTCTCCCAGCTTCCCCGTGCCCGGTTCGCCGCAGCCTCCCTGTCACACAGCTCCATGGTACGGGTGGGCTGTCTTGAGAGAGCTTTCGAGCTCTCCAACCGGTATGCCCCCGAACACCTGATCCTGAACCTTCAGGAACCCGATAGCTGGCTCGAGCGGATCGAGCATGCCGGGTCGGTCTTCGTCGGTCCCTGGACACCTGAATCGGCAGGAGACTATGCCTCCGGGACCAACCATACGCTGCCGACCTCAGGATGGGCACGCTCGTACTCTGGAGTGAGCCTTGAGAGTTATATCAAGAAGATCACCTTTCAGCGGATCACCCCTGCCGGACTGAGCGCATTGGGACCGGCTATAGAGATCATGGCATCCACTGAGGGGCTTGATGCCCACAGACAGGCAGTGACCTGCAGATTACAGGCCATCAACGCACAAGAAGGAAGTAAGGCACAGCGATGAAAGTTATACGTACCATAGCATTGCAGCAGCTGGTGAGAAAGAATATCTGGTCCATGAAACCCTATTCTTCAGCACGCAGTGAATATTCAGGAAGCGCTGAGGTGTTTCTTGATGCGAATGAGAACTATCGTGACTATGTGGGGGACAGAGGCAGGAATCGGTACCCTGATCCCCTCCAGCGGCAGCTCAAAGAGAAGATCTCAGAAGTCTTCTCCATCGGTATCGACCATCTGTTTCTCGGGAACGGCAGCGATGAGGCTATCGATCTGCTCTACCGGGCTTTTGCAGAACCGGGAAGTGATTCAGCGATGATCCTTCCCCCCACCTATGGCGTCTACTCAGTCTTCGCACACCTCAATGATGTGGGGCTGATCTCGATTCCGCTTCGTTCTGACTACTCGATCGATGTGGGGCAGATAGAGAAGGAGATCGAGGAAGACCCCTCAGGCATGAAGCTGCTGTTCATCTGTTCGCCGAACAACCCAACCGGTAACGACATCCCTCTCGAAGATATCGAGCACCTGCTCGCCATCTTCCCCGGGATCGTCGTAGTGGATGAAGCCTACCAGGATTTCAGCAGCAGAGCCTCGGCGGCATCCCTGCTGGATGCGTATGAGAACCTGGTGGTCCTGCGGACCCTCTCGAAAGCGTGGGGACTGGCGAATGCCCGTCTGGGCATGGCCTTCGCCTCACCACAGATCATCAGGATCCTGACGAACATCAAATACCCCTATAACATCAGCGGTCCTGCACAGGAGACAGCCCTGCAGGCCCTCGATCATGTGCGGGAAGTCAGGGAGGGTGTCGCTGAGATACAGGCTGCACGTACTGAGATGATCGATGCCTTCGGTCGTATCAGCTATGTCGAGTGCGTCTATCGCTCAGCAGCGAACTTCATCCTCCTGAAGGTCTCTGATGCAGACAGGCTCTATCAGGAGCTCAAGGATCGGGGGATCATCATCAGAAACAGAACACACGAGCCCGGCTGCACAGGATGTGTCCGGATCACGGTAGGATCGCCTCAGGAGAACCTGAGGCTGCTGGAAGCGCTGCGCACCCTGGAGGGAACCCTATGAGACCTGTACTGTTCATCGACCGCGATGGTGTGATCCTCAAAGAACCTTCGATCGACTTTCAGATCGATTCTCTCGAGAAGATGGAGTTCGTCCCCGGGGTGATCTCAGCTCTCACTGCCATCAGGAAGCGGACTGACTACTATCTGGTGATGGTATCGAATCAGGACGGGATGGGGACGGCCTCCTTCCCTGAAGAGATCTTCTGGCCGGTACAGCAGAAGATGCTCAAGACCCTCAGTGGTGAAGGGGTGGTCTTCGATGCGATCCACATCGATCCTACGATGCCAGAGGAGCAGGCTTGGACGAGGAAACCCGGGACGGGGATGCTCGAAGAGTATATGGCAGACGGGCAGAACCTCTATGACCTGAGTCGTTCCTATGTGATCGGCGACCGCACCTCCGATATCGAGCTGGCACGTAACATAGGATGTACGGCCATCTGGATGGCAGGGGAGGGACGTGAAGAGGACCTCAGGCAGGCCGGGAGTGATGGGTCTGACCTCAGTGCCAGCTGTACGCTCATCAGTGATGATTGGGGCCGTATCAGTGCGTATCTGATCGCGAAGGGTACGGCGAGGGCGGCTTCGCTGCATCGGAAGACCAGAGAGACCGACGTGATGATCTCTCTGGATCTTGATGGTACCGGGGAGTCTGACATCTCTACGGGACTGCACTTCTTCGACCACATGCTCGATCAGCTGGCCAGACACTCAGGTTGTGATCTTACGATCAGGGTGACCGGTGATCTGGAGGTGGATGAGCATCATACCATCGAAGATACTGCGATCACCCTCGGACAGGCTTATCTTGAAGCCCTCGGAGACAAGAGGGGGATCTCACGGTATGGGTTCCTGCTTCCCATGGATGACTCCCTCGCTCAGGTCGCCATAGACTTCTCAGGCAGACCCTGGCTGGTCTGGGATGTGGTCTTCGACCGGGAGCGGGTCGGGGATGTCCCCACCGAGATGTTCTACCACTTCTTCAAGTCCTTCTGTGACGAAGCCAGATGCAATCTGAACATCGCAGCGAGCGGGAATAATGCACACCATATCATCGAAGCCGTATTCAAGGGCTTTGCCCGGGCGATCAAAGGGGCAGTTGCCAGGGACTTCGAGAATATGAGACTGCCCTCCACGAAGGGATCGTTATGAACCAGCAGGTAGCGATCGTCAAATACAATGCGGGTAACATCTGGTCCATGAGCTGTGCCCTCAAGCGTCTTGGGGTGGACTACATCGTCACCGATGATCCCAAAGAGCTCTCATCGGCACAGAAGGTGATCTTCCCGGGAGTGGGAGAGGCCAGTACCGCCATGCGGTACTTGCGTGAGCGGGGGCTCGATGAGGTCCTGCGTGATCTGAAGCAACCGTTTCTCGGTGTCTGTCTCGGTCTTCAGCTGATGTGTTCGCACAGCGAAGAGCATGATACCACCTGCCTGGGTATCTTCGATGAACCAGTCAGGCGATTCCCTGTCGGGCTGAAGGTCCCCCATATGGGGTGGAACACCCTCTTCGATCTCAAGAGTGACCTGTTTACCGGCATCACTTCCGAGTCCTATGTCTATTTCGTTCACAGCTACTATGCGGCTGCCGGTCCTGATTCCATAGCTCTGTGTGATTACATGCTGCCCTTCAGTGCGGCACTGCAGAAAGATAACTTCTTCGGGGTGCAGTTCCACCCGGAGAAGAGCGGGGCGATCGGAGAACAGATCCTGAAGAACTTCCTTGCCCTTGAATCTGATACTAAAAGCGAGGCTGACCATGTTTGATGTGATCCCTGCCATAGACCTCATCGACGGGGCCTGTGTACGACTCACCAAAGGTGATTATTCCCGGAAGAAAGTCTACTCTGGAGATCCGCTCGAGGTGGCCAAAGCGTATGAGGCGATCGGTCTCAGACGACTGCATCTGGTGGATCTGGATGGAGCGAGATCCGGAGGGATCGTGAACCATAAGGTCCTCGAACGGATCGCGACACAGACCGGTCTGATCGTCGATTTCGGCGGTGGGATCAAACGCGATGAAGATATCAAGCAGGCCTTTGAATGCGGTGCTGCCATGGTGACCGGCGGGAGTATCGCCGTGAAAGACCCTGAGAGATTCCTCGGCTGGCTGAAGACCTATGGTCCGCAGCGCATCATTCTCGGGGCTGATGTCAGTGACGGGTTCGTCGCCGTCTCCGGATGGCAGGAAGCCTCGGAAGTCACAGGGGAACAGCTGATCCTCTCGTATGCGAAAGAAGGCCTGAAAAAGGTGATCAGTACCGAGATATCACGTGACGGGATGCTCAGCGGTCCATCGTTCGAACTCTATGCGAGTATCACAGAAGCTCTGGACGATCAGGGATTCACGGATCTGGAACTGATCGCAAGCGGAGGGGTCTCCTGTTTCGATGACCTGCTCAAGCTTGAAGCGCAGGGACTCTCAGGAGTGATCGTCGGGAAAGCTATCTATGAGGGAAGGATCACGCTTGAGAAGATCGCCGAGTTCCAGCGCAGCTGCAACCCGGACGTATAAGGAGCGATTATGTTAGCAAAGAGGATCATCCCCTGTCTTGATGTGAAAGACGGAAGGACAGTGAAAGGGGTGAATTTCGTGGACCTCAGAGATGCAGGGGATCCTGTGGAACTGGGATCCCTCTATGCACAGAAAGGTGCTGATGAGCTCACCTTCCTGGACATCACCGCCACAGTCGAGAAACGCAAGACCCTCTCACAGCTGGTGAAGCGGATCGCAGAGCATATCCATATTCCCTTCACCGTAGGCGGCGGGATCAGGACGGTCGATGATGTGCGGGTGATGCTCGAGTGCGGGGCTGACAAGATATCGATCAACAGTGAGGCGGTGAAGAACCCCTCGATCATTGATGCGATGTCCATGGAGTTCGGCAGTCAGTGCGTGGTCTGTGCGGTCGATACGAAGTATAACGGCAGATTCTGGGAAGTCTATGTACATGGCGGAAGGACCCCCACGGGGATCAGGACGCTCGACTGGGTGAAAGAGGTCGAATCCAGAGGGGCAGGAGAACTCCTGCTGACCTCCATGGACCATGACGGGACCAAGGACGGCTTTGCCCTGGAGCTTACCCGGGAGGTCAGTTCTCTGGTCTCTGTCCCTGTGATCGCCTCAGGTGGCGCCGGGACCATGGGACACTTCGTCGATATCTTCACCGAGGGAAAAGCTGATGCAGCACTCGCTGCAAGCATCTTCCACTTCCATGAGATCGATATAGCCGAATTGAAAGAATACATACGCTCACATGATGTGGTCATACGCTGATCAATCTGCTGAGCCGATAGGAGAGAACAGATGACGATAGGTGACAGAACAGTAGATTTCTCAAAGAGCCCTGATAAGCTCGTCCCGGCTGTGGTACAGGATGCGGTGACTGCCAAAGTCCTCATGGTCGGCTACATGAATGAAGAGTCTCTGCAGAAGACCCTCGATACCAAACTGGTGACCTTCTTCTCACGAAGCAGGAAGACCCTCTGGACCAAGGGAGAGACTTCGGGGAATGTCCTCAACCTCAGGGATATCAAAGTGGACTGCGACGGTGACACGCTCCTGGTCCAGGCGGTACCTGCAGGTCCGGTATGTCATACCGGTGATGATACCTGCTTTGCAGAAGTGAATGACCCCAAAGAGCATGAGGGTGTGGAATTCCTCTCGTATCTCGAGAGTGTGATCCAGGACAGGAAGAAGCATCCTGCAAACGGTTCCTATACCAACCATCTCTTTGACAAGGGGATCAACAAGATCGCGCAGAAGGTAGGCGAAGAGGCCGTGGAGCTGGTGATCGAGGCAAAGGATGACAACAAGGATCTGTTCCTTGGAGAGGCTGCTGATCTGATGTATCACTATCTGGTGCTGCTTGCAGAGAAGGGCTATACCCTGGAAGAGATGCTGGCAGTCCTGCAGTCCAGACACTCACGCTGACCAGGATTTCTCTGATTTTCTGCTTTACTTTTCATCGCTCACTCATTATGCTATTGGTATAAGATTGTAATCAATACAATGAACTATAATGAAGAGTAGGGGAAAAATATGAACAGTAAGATAGCAGTAGCAGCAGCAGTCATCCTGCTGGCAGCAGGGGCTGCATTCGCAGCGCCTGCAGAATCCTGGATCAATGAACCTGATGCACCGGTACAGGTATTCGGTGAGTACGAGGGAGGGTTCTTCGGAGTGACCGGTCATACCATCCAGATTGGTATTGATGGAAATGAGTTCAATTATGTGACTGAAGGTGGGCAGGATGTGCTCCTGCCCTTCTCACGGTTCACCCTCGGGGCTACCCTCTATGATCGACACCGGGTCTCCTTCCTCTACCAGCCTCTGGAAGTGAATACCACGGTGCGCTACCGAGAGAATCGAACGATCAACGATGTGACGTTCCCAGAAGGTACTGCGGTAGATATGAAGTACGGCTTCCCCTTCTATCGGGTCTCCTACTCCTACGATGTGCTTGAAGATCCCCATAGAGTCCTGGGGTTCGGGGCAGCAATCCAGATCCGCAATGCATCAATCGTCTTTCAGGCAGACAATAATGATTCGACAGCTGATGATCTCCTGACGGTCTCCCAGAATGTCGGTATCGTCCCTGCACTGCATCTCTATTCCCGCTACGAGTTCCCCTTCGGTCTGAATCTCACAGCTGATATTACCGGTTCCTATGCCTCTTCGCAGTTCTTCAATGGGGCGAGCTTCGAGTTCGAAGGATCACTCCTTGATGCATCTCTGCGTATGGGGTACCAGCTCAAGGGGAACATGGAAGTGTTCGGGAATCTGCGATTCCTCGGCGGTACCTCCAAGGGTACCAGCCAGTTCGATGCCTCTTCCTGGTCAGTCTCTGAAGAACGCTATACAGCCAACAATCTGGGTACCCTGGCTGTGACTATGGGTGTGACTGTCAGATAAGCACGCTACCAGCAGATCTCATGAGCAGGATCCCTCGTGTCATAGTGACAGGAGGAATCCTGCTTGTCTGTGTCCCATATGCTACTTCCCTATCTCTGATCTTCAGGCGGGTCGTCTGTCAAACAGGAGCAGCATGAGGATGGAGAATCCGAGGGAGAGCTCACATGCTGCCCTCTGGTACCTCGTATATCGTCTCTGACACAGGAAGGGCATTCGAACAATGCTGTGAGCTGCTGTAGAGGACTATGGTAGCCCACGCATCAGCTAAAGGGATCTGTATACACGGCTGCTGTACAGAGATGTCTCTATGGCCGGGGCAGAGGGTGAAAGCAGTGATAAGCTTTTGAAATGGCATGTACCAGGCTCTCTTGTACCAAAAGAGACATATGAACAGCTAACCCGTACTATTGGCAGAACTCACGAATCGATCGTGAGCTCTGCCGGATCATACGGAATAGTTTGGTACTACATACCCTGTCTGCAAGGCCTAAGCCTCACAGACCAGGTCAGGATCAGAAGTATCGTACGGCGCGGACTAGCAGCTTATCTGTTTTATGATTCACATACCAGGAAAGAGACCCGTTAAACAAGACAGAATGAGCACACCAGTCTGGAGTATAAGAACCACCCTGTGTTGACTCGGAAGAGGTCCAATAAGAAGCATAATACGGTGCCTCACTGACTGTTATGAAATTGCCTATAAGCAATCTGCTGTCTCGCAGTCTATTCAGCTCATACCATGAAGGCAGGAACCAGTCGGTATGGCCGCCCCCGGTATACGCACGAGCGACTCCTGCTGCATAGGTTACGGCTGAAGCTCCCTGCCCAGCAATGATCTTATCGGTATTTGCAGCTCCGGTACCGATTGATATATCTGTCCCAATACTAGTTTCCATGTCATCTGACCATTTGACACCTTGAGTGACACTTGGAGAATCTTCTTTCGCCGCGATCAGACCGTGGACCTCCCCGGGTACGTAGCCTGTGTCTGTAGTGGAATAGATGTATCCCACGACTCCACCTTCATAGTAGTCTCCGATCGAGAGGGCCGCTTCAGCTATGGGAATCTCCTTCATCGGACCAGCATAGGTCGTATCAGTCTCTTTCATTCGGAACTGGACCTTTGCAGCGGTCGTGGCATCAGCATCCGGTACAATCATGGCCCTGCCACGGCTGTCTATCTCAATATCAGCATAACTGCCGAATGCAGTGCCATCCAATGCGATTCGCGCTTCGACCCCTTCCAGATTCTGGGTAAACCCTGTGAAGTTGATGATCGTCGGATCCGAAGGCAGTGAAGGGTAATAGCCAAGGATAGTACCTGATATGGCAGTTCCTGAGCCCTTACTGATGGATGCTGTTGCCGGGCTGGTTTTGCTACCCTGGTAGTTAGCACCACCTGCAGTGGCCGTGACCGTGATCGCTGATCCGATGTCAGCAGACACAAGAGTGTAAGTCGTACTGGTTGCCCCGCTGATGGCAGAGCTGCTACGGTACCATTGATAGGTCGGGGTACCGGCATCCGTGAGGTTTGGATCAGCTGTCAAGGTCTCACCGTAGACCGTATTCCCGGTGATCGTGATGCTCCCTGATATCGTGGCTCTTTCGATGGTGAGGGTGGCACTGAGATCGGAGATCAGTTCATAGTTTACACTGTCTCCGATAAAGTGCGCTGTTCCCTCGTAGGTACCGGCATTGGTCTGTGAGTTATTGCTGTAGCTGACAGAAACACCTGTGGGAAGAGTCCCTGAGATCAGCAGTGATTGTGCAGACCCATCATAGGTCACTGTTGGATCAGCAAAGCTGATCGTACTCATGTCATAGGTAGCCTTACTGATGGATGCTGTTGCCGGGCTGGTTTTGCTACCCTGGTAGTTAGCACCACCTGCAGTGGCCGTGACCGTGATCGCTG
>JAIPFY010000106.1 GCA_021736385.1 Spirochaetia bacterium
CGGCCTCTCGTGCCACATCACGTATGGTTATGCTCATGATCGTATCATAGCGCCATCTGACAGTGCTGTCAATGAATGATCACTGAAAGTTTACTGAACAAATGACTGAAACATGTTAAACACCGCAGTATGAAGCCACTGGCATCCCATCAGATATAGTAAAAAACAGCTTGCAGGTAAGGAATTACATGCATATGATGCAGAATCTGTCTGATGTGCTCACAGCAGGGCTCTGTTTGACTGACTGAACAGATGACATCTGTTCAGTACCGGTTGAAGAGTCCTGAAGTGGCGTTCGGTCTGCATGGGCTGCTCAGATCCCGGGCTTTCCCAGTGACAGATCCTTGTAGTGGCAGTGGCTGCCATGGAGGACTGTCATTCCCACTTGCCCATAGACATAACACTGTTCCCTATCCTCATAGCTCATGATCAGGTTCCCGTCGATGGAGAGGGTGAACGATGATCCCTTCACAGTGATCGATACCCGGTATTCGTGATCCAGTTCGTAGGGGAACGCTGTCGTATCGAGGACCTCATAGGTGATCTGCTTTTTCAGCAGTGCTGCCGTATCACAGCCGAAGAACCCGAAGGCGTAACTTCGTGCAGCTCCCTGGACTCTGAAATTCACCAGATGGTACCAGCCCAGTTGTGGGCGGATGGTACAGGCTACGGTATAATCCTCAGCGTAGTAGGATCCGGTATAGATCTCTGCATCGGTGCTGCAGCTTCCACTGAGGTACTCCTGATCCAGCTCCCAGAGCCCGTTGAGGTAGGAGAACTGACTGATCTCCGTGTGCAGACCGGAGGGCCCGAAACCGAAGTGCTCTATGCGTTCCTGAGAGAAGTCCACACTGTACTCAGGGGTCCCGCTGAAGGACAGGTGATCGAGCAGGAGGGAGGTGATCTCTTCTGCTGCAGCTGTGGTATCGACCCGTCGGTACTCTATACCCACGGATGCTATCAGGCCACCTGCGGTCCCGGGTATGGGTAGTTCGAGTCCTTTCCAGATTCCCTGCACCAGAGTCCATTCGGTAGTATGCTCATAGGCATGTCTGAGGTCCCTCGCGAACAGCCGGACGAGGATCTGCTGACCCTCGTCACTTCTCAGCGATGCTGAAAGACACTGACCCGGGAAGATCACCGGAGTGAATGAGGGGTCGTATCGGGAATCTTCCAGATCCTCTGGTGTGTAATAGGTCTTCATCATAGCCTGAACGCTGCTGCCTGCAGCCATGGAGCCCTCGATGCGCAGGGCCCGGTGACCCTGTTTTGCCGATCTCGCTGTATTCTCCATGCGCAAGTCTCTGACCGCTCCGGTAGAAGAGAGCCTCAGCGACTGGGTCGAAGCGATGAAGTCGAAATGGAAGATCTGCGTATCAGGGGTCTGTCGCTCTTTCCAGGGTGCTGGCAGCGGGGTCTGTGCCTGAGAGCACCCAAGTGTGCAGAACAGTTCAGCTGATCTGGCTACGGTGGTCAGATTCAATCCTCCGATCACACTGGATGCGATCAGCAGATCGTTGATCGGGGTGATCCAGTGCTGTTCTATCTGTTCAGGGCCAACATACACTCCCAGGATCGCCCCGACATTCCCTGCGTTGCAGTCGGTATCCCAGCCGCACATGTTACAGATCTGCTGAGTGCGGGAGAAATCTCCGTTCCCGTACAGCAGCGAGAGGATGACGACGGCGGTGTTCGGGATGATGTGACAGTGTCCCCCATAGTTCTCATAACCATAGTGGGTATGAACGAACTGAAAACAGGTTCTCCAGTCGTGGGAGTCGTCTGCTTCGAAGAACGCGATGACATCCCGTACGACGGCTGCATAGTCGCTATCTGCAGGGATCACGTGTAATCCTGCATCGATGATGCCTCTGATGCTGTGCTCGAGGTAGGCGGCACTCACACATGCTGCGATGAACATCCCCCCGTAGATCCCTTCTCCATCATGGGAGACACTGCTCATCTTCCCTGCATAGGCTGCTGCTTTGTGAGGATCTCCAGGGTAGACGAATCCCCAGGGGTCAGAGAAGATCTGCCCTCCGATCTGTTCAGAGCAGGTCTTCCCGTTCTGTGCTGCCGATCCGCTTCTTGGAGCGGGGATCCCTGCTTTGAGATTCTCATACGCGGTGTGTTCTGTAGAGACTCCATAGCCACCCCACCAGAAGAACCCATGCTCCTGCGGAACATAGTTCAACCAGGTCTCACCCATCTCCTCTGCACTGATCTGCTCATCAGGATCTCTGTGATCGATGAGAGCCCGTATGAAGAACAGCGGTCCGTTACTGTCGTCATCGGCAGCATAGTCATGGTAGTCGGTCAGATAGGTCTCTATGCTGCCGTAGGTCTTCTGTATACGTTCATAGCTCCATCCTTCGATAGGTGATCCCAGACGGATGCCGATGATCTTGCCCAGCCAGCCGGCATAGGTCTTCTGAAAATAGGTGTCGCTTGCGATATCATAGTGGTTCATTTATTTTATACTCCCTGAGGTCATACCTTCAATGAAATAGTTCTGCAAAGCCAGGAACATGATAACGATCGGGAGGAAGGATATGACTCCTGCTGTATAGATCAGAGAAAGATCCGATCCTCTCTCTCCGACGAACAGCACATACCTGGTGGCTGCTGTCTTGAGTTCCGGAAGCTGCAGGAACGTGTTGGCCATGGTGAATTCGTTCCAGGTCGCAACGAACACGATCAGCACGATAGTGGTGATGATCGGCTTTGAAAGGGGGAATATGACTCTCCAGATGATCTGGTAGGAAGAACAGCCATCGATGGTAGCAGCCTCATCGAGTGATTGGGGGATGCCCAGGATGAACGTCCTTGCCAGCAGGATGTTGAACGGCAGGTTCACGGCTATGTAGATCAGAATGATCCCCGAGATGGTGTTCACCAGATTCAGATTGGCAAAGCTGTAGTACAGCGGGACCAGATAGGAGAATACGGGGATCGAAAGAGATACTCCGTAGTAGAGGAATATGAGTCTCTTGATCTTCAGTGTCGTCCTTGCCAGAAAATATCCGGAAAGGATCGCACATACCAGCACTACCGCCGAAGAGGTGATACTGATCGTGAAGCTGTTCAGGAAGGCCTGTGCATACCCCCCGACTTCCCATGCTTTCACATAGTTGATGAACTGTGGATCGAAGGGGAACCCGATGGGGATCTTCTTGATGGCCCCGTCGGTGCGCAGGGAATTGCCTGCTGCGATCACCAGTGGAATGATCTGAACGATCGCGATCAGTGAGAGGACGATGTACAGCAGAACACGGTCTCTTCGTTTCTTTCCGGTCATGTCAGTCCTCCATCTTTCTTCGAATCAGGCCGAATACCCCGAAGATGATCAGTGCAAGGGACCCCTGTACGATGGAGATCGCACAGGCGTATCCTGCCCGGTACTTGAACAGGGCATTCTTATAGAGCATGGTCGAAAGAAGCTCAGACCCCGGACTTCCTTTTGTCATGACCCAGACATACTCGAAGGTACTGATCGACCAGACCATAGTGACCAGGATTATGAAGACGAGTGTCTTCTGGATACTCGGGATCATGATATACCAGATCTTCTGCAGTTCGTTCGCACCCTCGACTTCTGCACTCTCATAGAGCATCGGATCTATCTGCTGCAGGGCGCTGATGAAGATGACCAGAAGGAATCCCCACCAGTGCCACATGTCCACTATGGCTACTGATACGAGAGCATTGGTCGGAGCGAGCCAGTCTCTGACCAGGAAATCGAGACCGAGGGCTTCAAAGGCTATGTTTATGCCGAAGTAGGGGTTGTAGAACGAGGCGAAGATCTTTCCTGCGATCGCTGCTGAGATGACGTAGGGAAGGAAATAGCATGCTCTCAGGATGATGTGACCCCTGGGCGCATGAGAGAGCATATAGCCGATCAGCATGCTCAACAGGATCGGGATAGAAAGGAACATACCCATCCATCTGATGTTGTTCATGATAGCGAGGCTGAAGTTAGGGTCCCCGAGCAGTTCCCGATAATTCTGCAGACCGATGATATCCTTGGTTCCCAGGCCGTTCCAATTGGTGAAGGAACTCACCAGGGTGTTGACCGAGGGAAGTACGATCATCATCAGATGAAATGCCAGGATCGGGATCAGGGTCAGCAGTGCAGTACGCTGTTCTCTCTTTTTGAATCCTTGTGGGGGTGCTGGTACGTTCATGCGTTGGTCCTCTTATGAGCAGGGATACATGGGTCCATGTATCCCTGCTCAAGATAGTCTCCAGATAAAAAGTTCTCCTGCTATCTGGTAGAAGGTATCACAGGTGTGAACCCTGCTGCGAGTTCTTTGGTAGTGAGCCGGTCCATCTCTGCAAGATAGTCATCGATGGTAGTAGTCCCTTCGAGTACGTTCACGATCCCTTCATAGAGGTATACCCGTGTCTCCGGAGGATAGAACGCCCAGGTGGTGTACCCGAAGGAGCCCTCTGCAAGTGCCCCGTTCACCAGGGACCACATGGTCTCTACCGTAGGGGGAAGCCCCTGGAACTCTTCTTCGTCGACCTGTATGGGAGCGACATCCATGCCATTCTGCAGGAAATCACTTTGGAATTCCTGTCTGAGCTGCCCTGAGAGGATCGCAGCGGCTATCTCAGGATGTTCGGTATCTGAAGACACGCACCACATCCCGCCGACAGCCAGTGGAAGGTGTGGTCGTTCAGTGCTGTTTATCGCCGGGTGCAGCATGACCCCGATGGTATCCTGGTCAGCCTGCTCCAGTGGTGCGATCCAGTACGGCGCCCAGGTGCCTTCCAGTTTGAAGAGTGCTTTATCATTGGTGAAGGCATTGATCGCATCATCGGAGGTGAGAATGTAGGATTTCCCATCAGCGAGGTATCCCTTATCATGCCATGACTGATACAGTTCGATAGTCTTCTTGAAGGCAGGGTCGCTCCATCCGAGTTCTGATGTCCCCTCGATGGTCTTCTTCACCAGATCGCGACCGGTATAGCTGTTCATGATCGACAGATACCATTCCTGTGCCCAGGGCCAGTCCTGGCTGCCGAGCATCACCGGGATATAACCGGCATCTGAGGCTTTTTTAAGGGCTTCTTCATATTCCGCAAGGGTGTCGATCGTCCCGGCATCAAGCCCGAGTTCGTTCATGATGCTCTTGTTGTACCAGAGGACCATCCCTTCGTATCCGAAGGGTAGTGTGACGACTTTCCCATCCACCTGTGCCAGTTTGTATGCCCAGTCGAACATGGTCTGTTCCCATCCTGCACGCTGAGCGTAGGGTGAGAGGTCAAGCAGTAATCCGTCTTTATCGTATTGATTCACATCTGCAGGTGAATCAAGGCTGAAGATATCGGGTCTGTCGTTCGAACTCATGCGGGTGTTGGTGATGTCCTTGCCCTGACCCGATACGTATTTGAGAAGATACTGTGTACCGTTCTCAGCATTGTATTCATCCACGAGTTGCTGCAGTATTCGTTCATAGGTAGCGATCTGGCCATCCTGTGTCGCTGAATGCGTGACTTCTATGACAGGTTGGTCAACTTTCTCACTTGCTCCTCCGGCAAAGACAAAGCCTGCACAGAGAGTTGTGATCAAACACATCGTCAGTAGTCTCTTCATAAAAAACCTCCAAAATTGAATTGCTCTTAATCAATAATAGTATGATTTATGATTATTTCTCACCATAAACGATGAGGAAATAAGCAAAAACGACTATGTTGATTGGTATGGTTCCTAAGGAGGGGATGGAGCTACTGCTGATCTGATCCTTTGATACGTGCCCGCCACTGAAGTGGTGAGGTCCCGGTCTCGGTCTTGAACTGCCTCTGGAAACTGCTGAGACTCTGGAAACCGCACTCGTAGGCGATATCAACGACTCTGAGTCTGTTATCTCTGAGCAGGTTCATAGCCATGTTGATCTTCAGTTTGACCTGGAAGTGTTTCGGGGATGAGCCGACTTGCTCTCTGAACAGGTGCCTGAAGTGAGACTCTGACAGGCAGCAGCCTGCTGCGAGGTCCCTGATCGAAAGATCGCCTGACTGGTCGGTAATGAGCATGTCTATGGCCTTGGTGATCCGATGATCGATACCCGGGTTCAGATTCCCTTCTCTACCGTGGTTCTCGAAGGTCTTGCTGCCATGCAGTCGCAGGATCCGTCCTGAGAGTGCTGAGATGAGGGATCGTACGACTTGCTGGTAGCCGGATTCGCAGCCATCGATCTCATCGATGCACATGCGCATCAGGCGATAGATATCGGGTTCCTGATGTTTGCCGATCGTGAGGTGGATGTTCCCGGGGAGTTCCGGGGTCTGAAGGTCTTCAGCCCTGAAATACATGAAGGCCCAGAGGTCGTCCATACCGGAACTGCTTTTTGCCCGGTGGTAGATCTCCGGACCGATGGCAAGTACATCTCCGGCTTCATAGGTGTGGATCTCATAGTTGAGGATGAAGATCCCATGGCCTTTCAGGCATAACCCCAGTTCGATGGCATCATGACTGTGAAGGATGTTGATCGGTTCCCTCGCCACGGAGTAGTAGAACATGAAGACGGGGAACGCAGGATCGAGGGGGATCGCCTCCTGCGTGAGTGAATAGGTTGTGACATACGGTCGTTGTTTCTGCATACTTCTTGTATCCTACCAAAGAATATGCCTGTTAGCAATGATTCGTGCAGCTGATTCGGATCCTGGATAGGACATACGCATCAAACACTTCTTGACAGATACTAAAAGGTGTGTTTCTCGATTGATGTGGAAGCAAGCGGATATCTGGTGGTTCTTGATTGGGTTTTTCTAAAGCTGTCATGGGTATGAGCAGGTGTTCAGGCATG
>JAIPFY010000018.1 GCA_021736385.1 Spirochaetia bacterium
AGCCTTTGGTCTTCATGGTTTTTAGATCTCCTGATGGTGTTTTTTTGTTGTAATCAAAACTGTATCAGTATTTCTTTCCTAGACCAAGGCTTAGTTCTCTTTTTTATCACTTTTCACCCACACATCCTCACGAAGAGCCCTTTTTCTCTCACTTTTTCCATTTCTTTCCTTGACTATTACTTATCCCTGTGGTAAGTTTCAATTGCTTTATTGTAGAACGCATTCGAAGTTTGTGTCTTGTACCTGTTTCATGTCTTATCTTTTGATCAGATCTGGCCGGTGATACGTTGCTCTTACATGTTGTTTTAGCATAAAGTAAATTATTTTTTAAACTCCGGTATAACCGGGAAGGATTCTTATGGCTAAAAAGATTTATGTAGGTAATATGAATTACGCTACAACCGAGGACCAGCTTTTTGATTTGTTCGGTCAGTACGGAACTGTCAACAGTGTCAGAATTATTACTGACAGAGAAACGAACCGACCTAAGGGTTTTGGTTTTGTTGAGATGGAAGAGGATGATTCAGCTGATGCAGCTATCGTTGCTCTTGATGGAAAAGAGTTTGACGGTAGAAACCTTAGAGTAAATGTTGCTCTTGAGCGAAGACCTCGCCAGAACAACTACAGATAATACCTGACTCACGAAAAAAAGGACCGGCCCCCAAGGCTTGGTCCTTTTTTTTTGTTCGAATCAGCCGATGAAAGAATCGAAACAAGCGTCTGATACCAGCGATCGCGGTATCAGCTACGTTCTTCTTCTGGTACTGTGTGTTTGACTTTTACCCTGAGACTCAACTATACTGAGACAGGAACCTACGAGAGGAGGATACCTATGGCAACACCCCACAACCGGGCGAACCCCGGTGATATCGCTGAGACCATCCTGCTGCCGGGCGACCCGCTTCGGGCGAAATTCATCGCAGAGCACTATCTTGAGGATGCTGTCCTGTTCAATGATGTACGGAACATGTTCGGCTATACCGGGTACTGGAACGGCGTCCGTGTCTCCACGATGGGTACAGGGATGGGCATCCCCTCGATCTCCATCTATACCGAAGAGCTGTGCAGGTTCTACGGGGTGAAGAAGCTGATACGAGTCGGGTCCTGCGGTGCGATGCAGCCCGATATCAAGCTGTATGACATCATACTCGCGATGAGTGCCTGTACTGATTCATCGATCAACAATTACCGCTTTGACGGCGGCAGCTATGCACCGACTGCGTCGTTCGACCTGCTCTACAGGGCCTATGAGCATGCCGGCAGCCTCGGGATCACGCCGCACGTAGGGACGGTGACCTCAAGCGATACCTTCTATACCATCGATGGAGAAGATATCTCCTGGCAGCAGTGGGCAGCCTACGGCTCCCTCGCTGTGGAGATGGAGAGTGCCGGGCTCTATACCACCGCCGCACGACACGGGGTACAGGCCCTGTCGATCCTCACGGTCTCTGATTCTCTGGTTCATGGGCAGGAGGTCTCCTCCGAAGAACGGGAGAAGGCCTTCACCACCATGATGGAGATCGCACTGCAGCTGGCCTAGTCTGCAGCTGATCCTGCAAGACCCAGTTCCTGTGCCTTGGGACGCATGCCGTCTATGGTCCACTGGATGACTTCTGAGACCTCCATCTGCAGCATCTGAGCGCCACGCTCGATGACCGATCGGTCAACACCGGCTGAGAAGGCCTTCGCCTTCCACTTCTTCTTCACCGATTTCACCCCCATATCGAGGATGCTCTTCGATGGACGAACCAGTGCGGTGGCAGCCACGAGACCGGTCAGCTCATCGATCGTGTAGAGGACCTTCTCCATATCGGTCTTCGGTTCCACCTCCGAGCAGATCCCCCAGCCGTGGCTCTCGATCGCCCGTATCAGCTCCTCAGGCCAGAGGGCCTCCTGCAGAATGTCACGGACTTTCGTACAGTGCTGATCGGGGAACTCCTCGAAGTCGATATCATGGCACAGTCCGACCACGCCCCATACATCAGGATCTTCGCCCATCTTCTGTGCCGCATACCTCATGACTGATTCGACTGCCAGTGCATGGTTCAGCAGGGTCGCCGTATGCACATGTTCCTGCAGCAGCGCCCATGCCTCATCTCGTGTGATCGTTCTATTCATCGTGTATCTCTCCTTCTGGACCATGTGTACATGGACCGAGCAACTCTCCAGAATACCAGGACCTGCTGGTCCCCTCGACAGCGATGACCAGACCTCCCTGATCATCGATCCCCCGTACGATCCCGCAGATGATCTCATCCTCTGCAGGCCCCGTTCGCTGCTCAGCAGCCTCCCCGGGAAGGAATGCGACCTGCCGGCCGTTGAGAAACAGGTGTGTCTGCAGATAGGTCCGCCAGTGCTCATCATGCAGCGCATCATACAACGCAGAAAGCAGTCCCGGAAGCAGATCCAGCGGATCTCCCACGCCTCCCCCTTCCATGACGATCGAGGTCGGAGGCCTCTTATGGGCCGTACCGTACCGCTCCTGCGGGAACTCCCGCTGCAGGCAGTTGATGCCGATCCCCATATAGGCGGCATCAGAAGTACTCTCACACAGGATACCACAGATCTTCCGACCGTGCACCAGGATATCATTGGGCCACTTGATCCTCACCTCTTCGTCCAGCAGCCCTGTGAGCAGGGAGCATACCGCTTCACCGGTGCGAAGGGGCAGTTCATGCAGGGCACAGGGGATCGACTCCCGTGAGATCGCCACGGTGACAAGGAGCGAGCTCCCGGGACTGTCCGACCAGCTCCTGCTTGCGATACGACCGCGACCGGTCTTCTGGTGTCCGGCGGTCACCACCAGAGAGGCCTGATGGCTGCCAGCAAAGAGTTTTTTTGCCGTATCCATGGTGGATCCCACCTGATCGAAGCGATAGACCGGACCGGCACCGAAGGGATTCTCACATACGATCTGTTCCATAGGCATGAGCATATAATGTCCCGATCCTTTATGCAACAACCCGTTTTTCACCTTGCAATAAACTCTTGCATATTGTATGTTTATACAAAAATAAAAGCATAAATATGCATTTTCATAGAGAGGAACACATGCGAGAACGGCAGAACAGACTGACCAAGATCAAGGAACTCATCAAGACCCATCGCATCGACAGTCAGGAGATGCTCCTGGAACTGCTCACACAGCAGGGATATACCGTGACCCAGGCTACCCTCTCACGGGATCTGAAGATGTTGAAGGTCGGTAAGATCTCTGACGGGTGGTCCGGTTACTACTATGCACTGCCGGAGAACGAACTGGTCTCTGAATCAGAGAAGAGCTATATCCAGGACGTCCGCCGAGGGGTCCTGTCGATCGAGTTCAGCAAGAACATCGGCGTGATCAAGACCAGACAGGGACATGCAGACAGCGTAGCCCTCGCACTCGACATCCTGTCGATCCCCGAGATCCTCGGAACGGTCGCAGGAGATGACACCATCTTCGTGATCCTGCGCGACGGCATGACCAAAGAGGACCTGCTGATCAGCTTCAAGACCAGGATCCCGGAGATCGATGCATAAACCACCCCCCTGCGGTAAACCCCTTCAGAGGGTATCAGCAGCTATAGCCAAAACCCATGAAACTCATTACTCTTATAGCATCCGGCTTATAGTGGAGGCAGTGGTATCCTGCACACAGGAGTGCTGCCCGAGAACATTCGACGTCTAAGGAGACCCATATGAGCATAACCTATACCAATCTTGACCAATGCAGCGCCTTCGAGGAGCTGAAAGGACTCTCACCGGCAGTCCTGCGCACAGAACTCACCGCCGAGAGAGCCGCTTCGTATACGATCGGTACTGCAGGAGATCTCTCCTTCAATTACGCCGCGGCACCGGTGCAGGAGAGACACCTCGAAGTGCTTCAGAGACTTTCACAGCAGCAGCAGGTCATAGAGAAATACCAGGAACTGCTCGACGGGCAGATCATGAACCCCGGCGAGTCACGTATGGTCCTCCACCATCTCACCCGGGGCAAGCTCGGTGCGGATGTGATCGTAGAGGATGAAGACAAAGAACGATTCTATGCCTCCCAGCTGCGAAGGATTGAGCTGTTCACCAAACAGATCCACTGCGGGGAGATCACAGGATCGACCGGGAAAGCCTTCGATACGGTCGTGCAGATCGGGATCGGGGGTTCTGACCTGGGCCCCAGAGCACTCTATCTGGCACTGCAGGGAATCTGCAGAGCCTCGGAAGACGGTCAGCTGATGGGAGCTGAGTTCATCTCGAATGTGGACCCCGATGATGCTGCGGCAGTGATGCGCAGAGTCGATCCCGAGACGACCCTCTTCATCCTGGTATCAAAGAGCGGCACGACCCAGGAGACACTGACAAACCGGGATCTGGTGATCAAACGCATGAAGGACTCCGGCATCAAGGGACTGGACCCTGCACGGCATATGGCTGCCGTGACCAGCATGACCAGCCCGCTGGCCTCCTCATCAGAGTATCTGGAGAGCTTCTACATCGATGACTTCATCGGCGGCAGATACTCATCCACCAGTGCTGTCGGGGCTCTGGTCCTCTCCCTCGCCTATGGACCGCAGGTATTCAGAGCCCTGCTCGCAGGAGCTCATGCAGCAGATAAAGCAGCCCTGGAACCCGACATTCGACACAACGCCGCCCTGCTGGATGCCCTGATCGGCATCTATCTCAGGAACGTACTCGACCGCAGGACCACCGCCGTACTTCCCTATTCCCAGGCACTCTCCAGATTCCCTGCACATCTGCAGCAGCTCGATATGGAGAGTAACGGTAAACGGGTCAACCGGTTCGGGCAGGAGATCTCCTACAGCACCGGGTACACCATCCTCGGCGAGCCGGGAACCAACGGTCAGCACTCGTTCTATCAGCATCTCCATCAGGGTACCGATGTCACTCCCCTGCAGTTCATCGGATTCTCACACTGTCAGTATGGTGAGGATATGGAGATCGATCGAAGCAGCAGCCAGGAGAAGCTCAACGCCAACCTCGCAGCCCAGATCATTGCCTTCGCCAAGGGGCAGGACCATGAGAACCCCAACAAGCAGTTCCCGGGAGAACGCTACAGTACCCTGCTGCACGGCAGACAGCTCACCCCCTATTCCCTTGGAGCTCTGCTTGCACACTTCGAGAACAAGGTGATGTTCCAGGGATTCCTCTGGAATGTGAACTCGTTCGATCAGGAAGGGGTCCAGCTCGGTAAGCTCCTTGCGAACAAGATCCTCACCGGGAAGGTCGATGATGAGGCCCTCGCAGTCTATGTCGATCTGCTGAGATAGCGCACCACATCGCACTGATGCGATACAGAAGAGCCCCCCGGTATATGCCGGGGGGCTCTTCTGTATTGCATCAGCGTCCGTTGACCATAGGTATCCGAGAGATCGAGCACCTGAAATCAGGGCAGCGGGGAGGAATGATCGAACATCACGGTGTGGGGTATCTTGTGTTGTGGTTGGAAAAAAGAAAAAACCCCTCAGGGAAAAGGAGGTTTTTAAAAAACCCTGAGGGGAACATCAAAAGGAGGTCGATGAAAAAAGTTTATGCTCTTTCACAAAGGTAAACACGTACCTGAAATAAAAGGTTACAAAAAACTTTTCCCAAAAATACTGCTGCAGATCCCTGCCGGGCAGGTTCTGCAACGTTCTCTGCTTTGCGCCTATAAAATATAAAGATACGCCGAATTAATCAAGTACATTTCCTGTTAATTTTATAAATATTTATCTTTTTTGTAAGGACTCCATATCTCTTTACTATATAGAACCTTATCTTCTAATTCTTCATGTTCACCGGTTGTCTGGTATTCTCAAGGACATCTCTCCAGAGGCTTCCCTCTGTATTCACTTTATTCCGCTCTGAGACAGCCACACGAATGGGCACATGGACGAACTTGTTATTCAGCAGACTGATCAGGGTCCTGGTCTTGCCGGCCATCGCCGCATGCACTGCGTGGGCTCCGAGCCTGGAGCAGTAGATCGAATCGTTGGGATTCGCCGGAGCACTGCGGATGATATAGCTGGGATCGATATACTTGATGTTCACTTCCATCTGCAGATCGGCAAAATACTCCTGCATCCTGCTCTTCAGGAACTCCCCGATATTCATCAATCGCTTGTTACCCGAACCGTCGACCATCCCTGATTCCGCAAGCAGTTCCTGTCCTGCCCCCTCTGCCGCCAGGATGACGGCATGACCCCGGTCAAGCAGTCTGGCTCTCAGATGCTCCAGCAGCCCGTGGGGACCATCCATATCGAAGGGGTTCTCAGGGATCAGACAGAAGTTCACATCGCTCATCGCCAGAGCGGTATGTGCGGCGATGAATCCCGACTCGCGACCCATGACCTTCACCAGACCGATCCCGTTGATCGTATCATGCGCTTCGACGTGGGCACCCCGTACCGACTGGACGGCCGTGGTGACCGCGGTATCGAAACCGAACGAGCTCTGGATGAACGAGAGGTCGTTATCGATGGTCTTGGGTATGCCGATGACGGCGATCTTGAGGCCCCGTTTCTGAACCTCCTCCCCGATCTCATCGGCGCCGCGAAGGGTCCCATCACCGCCTACGGTGACCAGGATGTTCACGTTCATCCGCTCAAGGGAATCCACGATGTCCTGAACCCGATCCCCGCTGCCGCGGGAGGATCCCAGGATCGTACCACCCTTGACCTGGATGTCATCGACCACATCAGGATCCAGTGGTATGGGTTCATAGGGACTGTCAGGCAGCAGCCCTCGATACCCGTACTGGATACCGCTGATGCGGCGTACACCATATCGATACCAGAAACACCTCACGACCGCTCTGATCACATTGTTCAGACCGGGACATAATCCACCGCAGGTCACGATAGCCGCATGGACATGGGCAGGATTGAAATAGATCTTATCCCTCGGTCCCGCCACCTCGATCGCATCAAGCGAATAGGGTGCTGCAGTACCGTCTTCCTTCAGCCGGGCATCGATCTTATGGAGGATCCGTTCATTATCATCCACATAGTTCGCTACGGTATCTCCCCGCTTATAGGACATGGCGATCGGAGATTGTATCTTTGCCTCACCGAGAACCGGAATGGTAAAATCGAATTGGTCATCCTTCATCATGCGACTCCTTGTTCAGCTGCGCTTTGAACTGTTCAAAGCGCGTATCTGCATAGTTCTTAACATCCTTCTGAAACTCATCATAGAGGGCTATGAGCTGCATCCCTGCCGGTGTGATCACCGCTCCAGATCTGCGGTCCCCGCCCTTTCTCCGCTCAAGTATCTGCTGACCCAGATCATCCTCCAGGGTCTTGAGCATACTGTGTGCTTTGGAGTAGGAGAGGCCCAGCTGTAAAGCTGCGCTTCGTATCGAGCCCTCCTTCACGATCTCCTGCAGCAGCCACAGTACACCGATCCCCATGAACTTCTCATCTTTTCCGTCAACAAGATAGATCTTGAGCTTCAGCTCCATAGCTCACCCGCTGCCTTGAACAGCTGAGCATAGAGATCTTCGATATGTTCGATATCGACACTGGCAAAAGCGATCCTCAGGTAGGTCCCGCCGATGGAGATCGTACCGATCCCATAGGAATCAAGCAGGTAATTCCTCAGCTCTTCAGCATCACCCTTGCAGGTGAAGGTCATGAAATAGCCTGAATTGAACGGCAGGGGCTTGAGCATATCCGAATCTGCATACGCTGCCAGCGTCTGTTTGACCTTCTCATACCGTGCCTTGAGCAGTGCGAAGGCGTCTGCCTTCTCCTGCGCATAGGTCGGACTGAGCATGCCCTTGAGGATCAGGGACTGGGCAGGGCGGCTGCTGTTCGAGATCGAAGACCTGATCGCTCCCATGGTCTTCTTGATCAGTGCCTCATACTGTGCGCCACTCATACCCTTTGCCCCATAGGTGATGAACCCGACTCGGAAGCCCCAGACGAAGTCCTCTTTGGTCGATCCATCGACCTTGACGGCAAGGATGTTCTCATGCAGGTCTGCCAAAAGAGCGAAGAGTGATTCGGTAGCGGTCTCCTCCTCGAAGAAGAGGCCGAAGTAGGCATCATCCGATATGATCAGCAGTCTCTTACCCTTCTGTGCGTGTCGTTCCAGCAGTGCGGCAAGAGCTGCAGCTTCCTCGCGGGAAGGAGAGTATCCGGTAGGATTGTTGGGGAAGTTGAGGATGAGTGCGACCCTGTCACCTTCGATCGATGAGATCGTACGATCCAGCGCATCGAGGTTGAGCCTTCCCTGCTCTGAGAAGAAGGGAAAGGGGACGATCGATGCTTCTCGGCGCTCTTCGAAGATCAGGCGGTAGTTCCCCCAGAACATATCGGGGATGATGATGCTGTCACCTGCATCCAGAAAGAGATCTGCGATCATGAGGATACCGTGGGTGAGTCCACTCACGACCACCGGTGATGATATGGGCTTGCCAGCAAGAGAGGGATTCTTCTCGAGCAGCTGATCCTTCCAGGCGGCTCGAAGCGCAGGATCCCCTGCGGTCGGCGCATAGGAGAAGACCTCATTCGGACTCAGACCGTCTGTGAGATCGAAGATCGACTTGAGGTACATCGGATCACTGCCGATCTTTGCCATACCGACAGTGGCATTATAGGTGGTAGCTTTCTGTTTGGCTTCAGCGGACTGAGCGACGATCCCTTTGGGAAAGTACATGCGTCTCCCAAGATCCGATAACAGAGCCCCTGCGGTGGTCCCCTCGAGCATCTCATTCAATTCTGCGGCAATACTGTTCATCAACTCCTCCTACTAGAGCATATGTGCGTTGTGTTACCAGATACTATATCAAGTTTCCGGCAATGTGAATATCAGGGTACGGCCTGTATGGGTTAATTCTTCTGCAGTGAACCACCTGCAGTCACTGCGGTACATCCTCGAGCATGGTGGTGAACTCCTGTTCCGCCACGATCCGGACCCCGAGCTTCTGGGCTTTGGCCAGCTTGCTCCCGGCACTGCTGCCGGCAAGCAGATGGGTCGTCTTTCCCGTGACCGAACTGACGACCCTCCCCCCGCGTGCTTCGATCAGCTTCTCAGCGATCGATCTCGGCTGATAGTGCTCGAAACTGCCGGTGACACACCAGACCTGGTCGGTGAAGACCTGAGGGAGAGCGGGCTGTTCACTCTGCTGCTCACAGAAGGAGAGACCGACAGCCTTCAGCTCTTCGATCTGTTCGAGCACGGCAGGGTCGGAGAACTCGCGTATGATCGTCTGCGCCGTCTTCTCCCCGAACCCTCTGATCCCGGTAAGCTGCTCAACCTCTCCGTGCTGTGCCAGTTCGATCAGCTGATCGATCGAGCGTATCCCGCTTTTGATCAGCAGCTGCGAGGCTTTCTTGCCGACCTCGGGGATCCCGAGAGACCTGAGCACGACCTCATAGGGCCGATCGAGACTCTCTCTGATGCTCTTGCTGATCTGCTGCACCTTCTTCGGGCCGAACCCCGGTTCGCTGATCAGCTGCTCATAATCGATATGATACAGATCAGCGGGATCTCTGGCCAGTTTCCTGCTGATGAGCGTTCGTATGGTCTCGGAACCGAGACCGTCGATATCCATCTGTCCCTTCCCCACGAAGAAGGTCAGTCTGCCATAGACCTGATCAGGACAGTCATGATCGGTACAGAAGTGATGCGCCCCCTGCCTGATCAGCGGACCACCGCAGGAAGGGCAGCGCTCCGGCATGTGCCACAGGCGATTTCCCTGCTCATTCTTCTCGATCACCCGCTCCACGGCCGGGATGACATCACCGCGTTTGGATACCGAGACCGTATCCCCGATACACAGTTCGAGCAGTTCGACGTAATCCTGGTTATGGAGGGTCACGTTCGAGACCGTGGACCCGCCGATGAGCACCGGTTCGATCCGTGCCACAGGGGTGGCGCGTCCGGTCCTGCCGATTTGCACATCGATCGCCGTCACGACACTCTCAGCCATGGGCGCCTCGAACTTGTAGGCGATAGCCCATCTGGGATGATGGCCGGTATACCCGAGAGATTCCCGCACCGGGAACTCATTGACCTTGATCACCAGCCCGTCTATCTCATAGGGAAGCGATCCACGTTCCCGCGCTGCATCCTCAAGATACCCGGTGAGGGCATCGCTGGAGCTGCAGATGTGGTAGCGGGGATTGATGATGAACCCCAGCAGCCTCAGATCATCAAGAAGTCCCGCATGGGTCTCCGGCTGCATCTGTCCGTCAGAGAAGAACCCCTCATAGACGAAGATACGCAGGGGCAGCCGTGCGACCTCACTGCTTCTGATCCTGCGGATCGTACCTGCGGTCAGATTCCTGGGGTTGGCATACTCGATCTCCATGGTGCTGTTCAGCTGCCTGAAGTCTTCCCTGGTGAGAAAGATCTCACCTCTGACGGCAACGGTCACCGCACGTTTCAGACGCAGCGGAACCTCCCGGATGGTCCTGACATTCGAGGTCACATCATTGCCTACATACCCGTTGCCCCGGGTGACCGCCCGAACCAGCAGACCATCTTCGTAGTAGAGCACGATCGAGACGCCGTCGATCTTCTCTTCGATCACGAAACTCAGCTGCTGTTCGACCCGCTTCTCTATCCGTTCCATCCAGGAAGTGATCGCACTCTCCGCATACGCCTTATCGAGACTCAGCACAGGGATGGTGTGAGGGACCTCAGGCAGATCTGCACTCAGATCACTGCCCACACGAAGGGTCGGAGAATCGGCTCTGACCAGATCGGGATGTTCCCTCTCAAGCTGCAGCAGGGTCTCATACAGTGCATCATAGGTCTGATCACTTACCTCGGGAGTCCCCTGTGCGTAGGAGGTGTTCATGCTGTTGAGCTCTTCGATGAGTCCGTCCATCCTCGCTGTGATCTGCTGATCTCCTGTATCCATGTCAGCTCCTTCATATCTATCGCATATATACAGCACCGCATCATTGCGGATATACTCATGTACATGGTATTTTATCATAAAGAGGAACAAAAGTCATGAATACCGTCACCTACATCACAGCCATGCAGCGACCGAAGATGTTATACGGATATATCCTGCGATCGACCATCGCTCACGGGACGATCACTGATATCGTGCTCCCCGATCTCTCAAAGGATTTCCTGGTCATCACCGCCGGCGATATCCCCGGTTCCAATGCACTGCGTGTGTTCGATGAGATCGTCCCGCTGCTCTCGGGAGAGCAGATCAGCTACCGGGACCAGCCGATCCTGGCGGTATTCGGTCCTGACAAGGAATCGGTCACCCTCGCCGTCTCACGTATCGCAGTCAGCTATGAGGCATCCGAGAGCTTCGATCCCGACCCGGAGGAGACCAATACCGGCCGACAGAGACATATATCCTGGGGAGGTCCTCAGGAGATCCTCCAGCAGGCCGAGGATGTGGTCGAGTATACCTACATGACCGGTTCCCAGCGATCACCGGTCGGACCTCCTGTCGGCGCCTTTGCCGAGCCCACCGATGCCGGCATGGAGATCACCACTTCCAGCATGTGGCCGTTTCATGTGCGCAGCACCGTATCAGAGGTGTGCGGCCTGCCGAAGAGGAAAGTCATCATACATCAGCTTCCCTATACCCCCACGGTCGGGGAACACCTGATCTATCCATCGATCTATGCAGCCCTCGCCGCGGCAGCCGCTTCGGCGACCGGGCGCCCCTCCAGGATCATAGATCCCTATCCTGCCTTCCGCCCGGAGCTGATCATCACCCGGAGGACAGCCCTCAATGCCGAGCATCTGCCCTCTGCAGAGTCAGTCGATGTACAGATCAATCAGGGGGCGTTCCCGCTCTTCGCAGATGAGATCATCGAACATGTCATAGCGGGGATCACCCCCTCCTATGGGCTTGATGCCTTTGAGGCGACCATCCATACCGTAAAGACCCCGGCAGCCCCGAGAAGCTACTACCAGGGCCTCTGTTTCCCCCTTGCCCTGTTCAGCAGTGAAGCCCATGCTTCCAACCTCGCCCTCTACAGCAACATGAATCCGGTGAACTGGCGGCTTCGTACCCTTGAGGATGCGGTGAAACGACCTGCCCATGTACTGCGGCTGCGCTCTGTGATCATGAAGGACCTGCTCGAACAGACGGTCAAGCGGTCGGACTTCTCAAGGAAGTATGCCGTCTATGAGATGCAGAAGAGAAGGAACAGGCTCATCTCCACCTTCACCGGCTACTCACGGGGTATCGGGATCGCTTCGGGCAGGGGGATCAACGGCTTCTCCACCCACTTCGCCTGCGAACGCAACTACGCGGTGAGTGTGCGACTGGATGTGAACGACCAGGTCACCATCACCACGAGCATCATGTACTCACCGGCTGAAGTGCTGTGGCGCACAGCAGCCGGGACCCTGCTGGGAGTCAACCCGGCGCAGATACAGATCAGGACATCACAGAACGAGTCGGCTAATTCCGGACCCGATGTGCTGCATCGGGACAGTACGATCATCTCAGTGCTCATCACACGCTGCTGCGAATCGATCAAGAGCCAGCGGTTCAAGGAACCGCTGCCGATCACCGTCAAGCGGAGCCTCAAGAGAGCAGGAGTTTCAGCTCAGGAACCGGTCAAGAGGCCCCTGTTCCACTATGTCTCCTGGGGTGCTCTCGCCCTGGAGCTTGAGATCGACCCGGTCCTGCTCAGACCGGTCATCTACGGAGTCTGGTGCACCCTCTCGTGCGGCAGCCTGTTCGACGAGCAGGCCATGACCAACACGATCTGCAGCGTGATCCAGGATGAGCTCACCGTACTCACCCGTTCCGAGACCGGGAGCATCACCATCGATGCGATCGATATCGCCTTCACCGTGCATGAAGAGACCCTCTCAGTCAATCCGATCCCCAATGTGCTTGGACTGCTGCAGGCCGCATACACCTCTGCCCTGACGCAGGCGATGAACCGGAGCTTCACCTCGATACCATCAGGTCCGCAGGAGATCTTTGAGGCCATAGGAGAGTAATCATGAAGATATCGTGTCTGCTGAACAGCAAGCCTGTCGATTTTACGACCTATTCGGACAAACCGCTCAACCTGCTGCTCAGTGAAGAGTCAGAGGTGACCTCGATCACCCCTGGATGTTCGAAAGGCAGGTGCGGCAACTGCATCGTACTCATCGATGAGAAACCCAGACTCTCCTGTCTGGTCCCCGCGTTTCAGATCAGCGGGAAGAGCATCCAGACCTTCGAGGGCTTCGCGAAGAGTAAATGGTTCACCGATATCAGGAGGGCATATGAGAAGCATGCCATGCATCCGTGTCCCTACTGCTATGCGGCAAAGTCCCTGCTCATCCACTCCATCATCTCCGACAACACCGACCCGAGTCCTGAAGAGATCCTGCAGGCGATGAAGATCAACTCCTGCACCTGCATCAGTGAAGACCATCTCGTTGAGATCGTGAAGACCGCCAGTATGTTCAGAAGGAGAAGACGCCGTGTACGAAGGAGTTAGAGCACCGGCGGTATTCACCCCGGCAACGATCAATGAGGCACTCGATATCTACCAGAGGTACCCCAGGTCCGTGCTCTGGGCAGGAGGGACTACCCTCATGGGGCAGCTTCGTCCCTACCCGAGCCATGACAACCTCGATATCCTCTATCTCGGAAACGTGAAGGAACTCCACCGGATCAGCAGGAACGAGCGCTATCTGGAGATGGGCAGCATGGTACCGATCCAGAGGTTCCTTGCCGTAGGACAGCATATCCTGCACCCGGTACTCTCCGATGCCTGCCGGCAGCTCGGACCGGAGATCATCAGAAGTCAGTCCACCGTCGGGGGCAACCTGTGCCACCCGAGTCAGCGGCTGAACATCGGGACAGCCCTCATGGTACTGGAATCACAGGTGGAGATCAGGGACTCCCAATCGGCCAAGGCCTCCACCCGCTGGGTACCTGTCAACCGCCTCTATAAGCGTGACGGCAGTCTCGGGCTGATCCACGGAGAGATCGTCACCCGCATCCGGGTCTTCTTCGAGGAGGCGAACTTCCAGCTCTTCCGATCCCTTGGCAACCCGTTCTATCATCCAGAACTGGCGGTACTGTTCGCCGTGTTCGCCAAATACGAGAAGTCCACGATCTCAGAGTTCCGGTTCGCCCTCTCCTTCCCGATGATCGACATCATCCGCAGCAAGGACCTCGAGACCGCTATCACCAGCAAGGATCTGCCGCTCTCCTCGAAGGAGATCAGCCACCTCTCAACAGAGCTCTACGAAGTGATCAGAGCCTACTCGACCAAGATCAGCAGTGTGCAGAAGACGCGTGCCTGCCGGGCCTTCGAACAGGCCCTGCAGGACCTGAATGCCCAGGTACTCATGTCATGATGACTGCCTGCACAGTAGTAAACCCGCTTTACATGCGGGTGCCTCATCGATATAGTTGGAAGATACCGATCATCCAGAAACCATAGCAAACCTGAGGGACGTACATGACAGATTTTGTCCATCTCCATAACCATACGGATTTCTCTCTTCTTGACGGGGCCGCACCGATCGGCCGCCTGGTCGCAAAGGCCAAAGAACTGGGCATGCAGCATCTTGCGATCACCGACCACGGGAACATGTTCGGGGCCCTTCGCTTCTATACCGAATGCCGCAAACAGGGGATCAAGCCCATCATAGGCTGTGAGTTCTACATCGCCCCGGGATCCCGCCTGATCAAGTCAGGCACCGAACACGGGAACAAGTACTACCACATGGTGCTGCTGGCAACCAATGAGCAGGGGTATAAGAACCTCATGCTGCTGAGTTCGAAGGCCTACACCGAGGGGTTCTATTACAAGCCGCGGATCGATGATGAGCTGCTCGAACTGCATCATGAGGGGCTCATCTGCACCTCTGCCTGCCTTGCCGGGGAGATCTCGGTTCATCTGAAGAACGGCGATCACGAGCTGGCACGACAGCGTGCTCTCTACTACCGCGATCTCTTCGGAGCGGACTCCTATTTCCTGGAACTGCAGGATCACGGGATCCCCGACCAGAAGCTGGTAAACCCCCGGATGGTCAAGCTCTCACAGGAGACCGGCATCCCGCTGATCGCGACGAACGACATCCACTATGTGGAGCAGGATGATGCCAATGCACAGGACATCCTGATCTGTATCGGGACCAACAGGAAGAAGCATGAACAGGGGCGGATGAAGTTCGCTACCGATCAGTTCTATCTCAAGTCAGGTGATGAGATGGCAGAGCTGTTCTCCTATGCCCCCGAGGCCATAACGAACACGCTGCTGATCGCCCAGCGGTGCAACCTTGAGATCAAGTTCCCCGGACCGCTGCTCCCGGCCTTCACCATCCCCGAGGGGTTCACCTCACCAGAGGAGTATCTGACCTTTCTTACCAACGAGGGGCTGAAGCAGCGGTACGAGGTGATCACTGATGAGATCAGGGAACGGGCCGATTTCGAGCTGCAGGTCATCATCAGCATGGAGTTCACCGGCTACTTCCTCATCGTATGGGACTTCATCCACTGGGCAAAGGAACACGACATCCCCGTCGGTCCCGGAAGAGGTTCGGGAGCCGGCTCCATCGTAGCCTATGCCATGACCATCACGGACATCGACCCCATCAAGTACAGCCTCCTCTTCGAGCGATTCCTCAACCCGGAACGGGTATCGATGCCTGACTTCGACATCGACTTCTGCTTCGAACGCCGCCTGGAGGTCGTGGATTATGTCTCCCGCAAATACGGGGAGGACCGTGTAGCCCAGATCATCACCTTCGGGACACTCAAGGCAAAAGCGGTGATCAAAGATGTGGCACGAGTGCTCGATATACCCTTCTCTGAGACCAACGAGATCAGCAAACTGATCCCTGCAGACCCGAAGATGACCATCAGCAAGGCGATGGAGGCAGAACCCAAGCTGCAGCAGCTCGAGAGCAAGGGTGGGGTCTATGCAGAGCTCTTCGATGTCAGCAGACGTCTTGAGGGACTGAACAGACACTGCTCGACCCATGCTGCGGGTATCGTCATCGGTAAGGACATCCTGACCGAGTACGTGCCGCTCTACCGGGATGCGAAGACCGGATCGATCTCCACCCAATACACCATGGACCTTCTGGAAGAGTGCGGTCTGGTGAAGATGGACTTCCTGGGACTGAAGACGCTGACACTGATCAAGAACACCGTCGATCTGATCAGAAAGCGCGGTATAGACATCGATATCGACAAGATCCCTGAAGATGACCGCAAGACCTTCGCCATGCTCGGGGAGGGACAGAGTTCCTGTATCTTCCAGTTCGAGAGTTCGGGTATGCAGGGCATCCTCAAGGACGCCAGACCCGATACCATAGAGGACCTCATCGCGCTCAACGCCCTCTATCGACCAGGACCCATGGCGAACATCCCGAAGTATGTCGCAAGCAAGAACGGCAGACAGGCCATCGAATACCCTCACGATGATCTTGCTGAACCGCTGAAGCAGACCTACGGGGTCATCGTCTATCAGGAACAGGTCATGCAGGTCGCACAGATCATCGGGGGCTTCACCCTCGGGAAAGCCGACATCATGCGAAGGGCCATGGGAAAGAAGAAAGTATCTGTCATGAACGAGATGAAGGCAGATTTCATCGAAGGAGCCAGAAAACTCGGCTACCGGGAGGACTTTGCCAACTACACCTTCGAGATGCTCGAACCGTTCGCCGGCTACGGCTTCAACAAATCCCATGCAGCGGCCTACTCGGTGGTAGCCTACCAGACCGCCTACCTGAAGGCGAACTACCCCGTTGAGTTCATGGCCGCGAACCTGACCAACGAGATCAATTCCCCCGATAAGCTGACGATGTACATCAACGAGACCAAATCGATGGGGATCACCATCCTCCCCCCCGACATAAATCTCTCAGAACAGCAGTTCAATGTCACCGACGACAAGGTCGTCTACGGACTGAACGGGATCAAGAATGTGGGATCTGCTGCCGTGGAAGCCATCGTATCAGAGCGAAAGAAGGGAGGTAAGTTCACGACCTTCATGGACTACCTCAATCGTGTCGATCTGAAGGCGGTGAACAAGAAGGTGCTTGAATCACTGATCCAGTCGGGGGCCTTTGACAGTCTGGGGGAGAACCGATCGACCCTGCTGATGAATCTTGAGGAGATCACCGAGTTCGTCGCGAAACGAAAGGCGGCTGAACAGTACGGGCAGACATCCCTGTTCGACATCGAGGAAGAGGAGTCCCTGGGCAACTTCCAGATGGAAGAGGCCGAGGATCTCTCCATGTCAGAGAAGCTCCAGCTGGAGAAACAGCTGCTGGGGTTCTACTTCTCAGGCCACCCCATGGATGAGTACCGGGAGATCTGGAACAGGACGGTCAGGGTAGACCTCTCGAGACCCGAATACCTCATGGATAAACAGCCGTGCAATCTGGTAGGGATCGTTCTCGGGTGCAGGACCATCCTCACCAAACGGGGGGAACCGATGGCGTTCGCCCAGATCGAGGATTTCAACGGTAAGATCGAACTGATCTTCTTCCCGAAGGTGTGGCAGAAGTACGGTCATCTGGTGACAGTCGACAGCATCCTCGGCTTCACCGGCAAGGTGGATACGGAGAAGGGAGAACCCAAGTATCTGGTAGATACGGTAGCTGACCCCTCCGAACTCAAACAGAGCGGTGTATCAGCCATCCATATCAGCATGGTGAAGCAGTTGTGTACGACCGACAATCTCAACCACCTCAGAGATATCTTCCTCGATCACAGCGGTTCCTGCTCGATCATCATGCATCTGAGTGATGAGACCGGCGGCCCTGAGGTGGCGATCAAGGCCTCCGGTCAATTGAACATTGCCTTTTCCGATGATTGTATCGATATTATCAAACAGACCCCCATGGTAACCGAAGTATGGTACATGTAGTGTACGAATCATGGTATACTGTCTTTCAGGAGAACATATGCAAATAATCGCTTCACTCTTAAGTACGCTCCTCTCTCTCTACTCCATGGCCATCGTCATCCGTATCGTACTCTCATGGGGGGGGATCGGTGAGGCCCGCTTCGGTTCGTTCTATCAGATGATCTCACGAATCACAGACCCGTACCTGAACCTGTTCAGATACCTGCCGGGCACTCAGCGGGGGAATCTCGATTTCTCACCGCTCATCGCCATGGTCCTGCTCGGGATCGTGAGTAATATCCTGAGGATCGTAGCTGCCGAGGGCAGGATAACCATCGGACTGATCCTGGCACTGGTCACCAATGCCATCTGGTCGGTACTCTCCTTCTTCCTGTTCATCTTCATCCTGCTTGCTGTGGTGAGGATCGTCTATGAATACTACAGGAGTCCTACTGCCATCCAGTATATCTCCATCCTTGACAATCTGCTCCGGGGCTCTCAGGAGACGGTACACCGGCTGCTGTTCGGCGGGAAGGAGATCACGACCAAGACACTGCTCTTCAGTACTGCGGCAGCCTTCATCATCCTGCGCATGATCCTGAAGGTCATCTTCGTCTGGGGGACCTCAGCACTGGCATCTCTGCCTTTCTGAAGAAGGGATAAAGAAGCGATACGATGTTTCTAGCGGAGCTTCGCACATCAGTAACCGAACTCAAAGGCGTAGGTCCTTCGATCGCGAAGGCCTACGCTTCACTGGGCATCTACTCCTACAAGGACCTCCTTGCCCATATACCCCGTACCTATGAAGACCGCCAGCATCCTGTCACCCTCGCACAGCTGCACCGGGAACCGTGCAGCGCATATGTCATCGTCGAGGTCATCGCTCATGAGTATATCGGGCACGGGTCGAAAAGGACCCTGAAGGTCATCGTCTCCGATGAGACCGCGGTTGCCTCGCTGCTGTGCTTCGGCAGGAACTTCCTCGAACGCATGCTTACCGTCGGCAGGCACTTTCATCTCTACGGGACCTTCTCACGCCACTTCGGCGAACTCCAGTGCAGCACCTTCGAGGTAGAACCCCGGCATCAGGCAGCAGAGCCCAAGCAGTTCGGCCTGCTCCTGCCGGTCTATGGACTTGCCTCCGGGCTCACCCAGAAGACCCTCAGACGCGATATCACCCATGTCCTGGAACAGAGCTGCCCCTACCTCGAAGAGGAGCTGCCCGAGGAGCTGATCAGCAGACACCGACTGCTCTCCTACCCGACCGCTTTACAGCAGATACACTTCCCGTCAGACTTCGCCCAGATGCATCTGGCACTCAAGACGCTCTCCTATACCGAGCTCTTCTATCTGCAGACTGCGATGCTCAGACGCGCAGCCGTACGCAGGGAGCAGAAACGCTCTGCTCATCTCTCACGTGCGGTCAATGACCATACCTCGTTCTCAGAACCCGACACGCTTGCCGGCAGGCTGGTCTCATCACTTCCCTTCAGTCTCACCGCAGACCAGGAGACGGTACTCGCTGAGATCGAACAGGACCTTTCGCAGCCCTATCCCATGAACCGTCTGCTCCAAGGCGATGTCGGATCAGGAAAGACCCTCACCGGGTTCATCTCGATCCTGCCGATCATCGAGTCCGGAGGACAGGCAGCCTTCATGGCTCCGACCGAACTGCTTGCCAAACAGCATGCAGAGAGTGCCGCCCGGTTTCTCGAACCACTGGGAGTACGGATCGCCCTGCTCACCGGATCGGTATCGGCCAGACAGCGGAAGCTGCTGATCGCAGCTCTCGCATCAGGGGAGCTCGATCTGGTCATCGGTACCCATGCCCTGTTCTCCGATGATGTGAGGTTCAGGGATCTGCGGTATGTCATCATCGACGAACAGCAGCGGTTCGGGGTGGCTCAGCGGATATCGCTGATGCAGAAGGGGATATCACCCCATCAGCTGCTGATGACAGCGACCCCCATCCCCCGTACGATGGCACTGACGGTCTTCGGGGACCTCGATATCTCGACGATCAGGACCATGCCGCCTGGAAGGATGCCCGTGATCACCCATCTGGCCTCCGAGAAGAGCCGGGATCGGGTCTATCATGCGGTACGTGTCGAGTTCGAACGCGGACACCAGGCCTACTTCGTCTATCCGAGGATCGAGGCTTCTACCGATTCAGAACTGCGGGATGCCCAGTCGATGTATGAGTATCTGAGAACACAGCAGTATCCTGACAGAAAGGGGGGACTGATCCATTCACGGATCTCCGAGGATGAGAAGATCTCCATCATGCATCAGTTCCGGGACGGGGCATTGGATTATCTGGTCTCCACGAGTGTCGTCGAAGTGGGAGTCGATGTGGCGAATGCGACCTGCATGATCATCGAGCATGCTGAGCGTTTCGGTCTCTCAGCGCTCCATCAGCTCAGGGGCCGTGTCGGACGTGATGCCCATCAATCCTATGCCTTTCTCATCTATTCGAACGAGCTGCAAGAAGATGGGAAGAAGCGGCTGAAGGTGATGAAGGAGTCGCACGACGGGTTCGTCATCGCCGAGCAGGACCTGCTGATCAGAGGACCCGGGGAGCTCTCGGGTAAACGACAGTCAGGATACCTGGCTCTGATGTTCGCTGATATCATCAGGGATCTGGCACTGATGAAGAGTGCCCGCGAGGATGCCCGGATGATCCTGGATACCGATCAGTCACTCCTGAAGGCAGAATATGCACCGATCAGAGCCCTGCTGACCCGCTGCCCGCCGTTTGATGACGGGTTCATCGAGTAGTCACCCCCCCCTTGCACTAGTGCAGCACTTCCCCGAGCGCCAGAGAGACGAGCAGCAGAACACCGGTACGGATGACCTCATCGTTGAAGTCAAAATCCCCGGCATGCAGATGCGGTGCATCAGCACCGGTACCGAGCAGGAACATGCAGCCCGGGACACGCTCAAGATAGAAGGCAAAATCCTCTGCAGTCATCGAATGGGATCCTGCAGGAAGATAGACCCCCGCACCAAGGGATCTCACGGCGGCCTGTCTGACCTCCTCGACCGCATCCGGATCATTGATCACCGGCAGATGGTATTTCCGTTCATACTGCAGATCGGTGATCACCTCGTACCGATCCTCGACCGATGAGAAGATCTGTCTGATCGCGGTCTCGATGCGGTCTCCTGCCGAACTCTCGGTATACCGGGTGGTCCCCGCGACCAGCGCTGCATCCGGTATGATGTTGGTATTGGTCCCCCCGCTGATCATACAGACCGAAGCGACCCCTTCTTTCCTGGCCGAGAGCAGTTCATGCAGCTGCTGTATCCTCAGCACCGCATAGGCTGCAGGGATCAGAGGGTTGTTTCCCTTCTCAGGGGCTGCACCATGAGTCGCCGTCCCCGCTATGGCGGCACGGAAGGTGTTGGCCGCGGCAAAGAGGATCCCAGGCTTTGACGAGACCGTCCCAAGGGGGATACCTGGCCAGTTGTGGAACCCATACACCCGCTCAAGCCCGTCACAGACACCTTTCTTCACCAGCTCAGCGCCAAGACAGGCCTCCTCCTCTCCAGGCTGGAAGATGCAGCGAACCGTACAGGGCAGAGAATCCCTGATACTCGAGAGGATCAGAGCAGCCCCCAGGAGGATGACCATGTGGCCATCATGGCCGCAGGCATGCATGACCCCTTCATGTGTGGAGGCATAGGGCAGAGAAGCTGACTCCTGCATCGGCAGCCCATCCATGTCAGAACGGAAACCGATGACCCTGCCGGGATCCCTGCCGGGGATCTCGAAGACCAGATCGGTCCCGAGTTTGGGTCTCCAGAGGATGGGATCGAAGGGTGAGATGACCGAAGCGAGCAGTTCTCGTGTCTTGTGTTCGTTCCCCGCAGTCTCCGGGAAGCTATGCAGGAGATGCCTGAGCTCGATGAGCTCGGGCAGCAGGTCATCGAGCCTCTGTATGATCATATCTTTCTGTATCTTCATCCGTACCACTACCTTTCATTTCTTTCTGCCAATCTCTCAGAGCCTTCATCCGTATAACCGTACACACCTGCAGGAAGTGACAGCATTCCTGAGAACAGTGTACTACAGAAGCGGCCTCTGAAGGAAGATGCTGATCATTGCAAAGCCATTCCCTCCTGATCGATTGAACTTTTCTCTGTGAATAACTATCATAGACCCACAAGCACCGCAGCAGGAGGATCCATTCATGCGTATTACCGGAGGAATCTATAAAGGCAGGACAGTCCTCTGTCCTCCCGGTGTCATTCGCCCGGCCATGGACCGGATGAGAGAATCGATGTTCTCCATTCTCGGGAACATCGAAGGCCTCTCGTTTCTGGATCTCTTCTCAGGTTCCGGCCTTGTAGGTCTGGAAGCAGCCTCACGCGGCTGCGAGCCGGTCTATCTTGTCGAGATGGACGGGAAGAAACGCAAGACGATCAACAGGAATATGAGCATGGTCGATTCAGAGATCCGACTCTACCTGATGAGCGTCCAGAAGTTCGCCCATCTTGCCCCGAGATCCTTCGATATCGTATATGCAGACCCGCCGTTCCCCATGAAGGGCAAACAGGCTCTTTCACTGAAGGTCGCAGAAGCTGATCTGGTCAAAGAGGATGGTCTGTACATCATCCACTACCCGCGAGAGGATGATCTTGAGGACCGGATCGGTCCGCTCACCTGTTTTGATGAGCGCAAGTACGGAAGGTCCATGCTGCGCTTCTATCGCCATGAACTGACATCAGATCCTGAACTCCTGGAGTGATACCCCATGTTTGACACCATACACACCGAATACCAGCACGTCCATACCTACGAACTCGACCGTTTCGAATCTGCCAGCCTGTCCTATATCTTCCAGCTGATGCAGGAGGCCGCTGCCGGCCACTCAAGCGAGTACCACCTGACAGTCTCCGATCTGAAGCAGCAGCAGAAGACCTGGGTCGTCACCAAACAGCGAGTCAGAGTACACCGGTACCCCCGATGGAAGGAGCAGCTGCGCATCGAGACCTGGGTCACCACTCCCACGAGGATCGTCTCCCCGAGAAGCTTCCGCGCCTTCGACGCGGACGGTGAGCTGATCTTCGAAGGCCTCACCTACTGGTGCATCATCGATCTTGATCGTCACCGACCGGTCCCCATCGCAGCGGTCGCACCGTTTACCGGTATCGGACATCCTGACCGGAAGGTCACCGAACCGATCGGCAAGCCGGGACCGGTGCCCGAGGAGTATCCCCTCAGCTATGAGTACCAGCCAAGGATACTCTACCGTGATACCGATAACAACGGACACGTGAACAACGGGATCTACTGCGACTGGTGTCTTGATTCGCTTCCCGCTGCCGTCCGCGATGCACTCAATCCCGAGGTCTTCGAGATCCACTACATCAGTGAGACCTATGAGCATGAGCAGGTGACGGTGAGAACCAGCACTGCAGATGATCACCGGCAGTGCTACCACCGGATCTTCGCAGAACGGGAGGGACGTGAGGTACAGGTGGCAACGGCAAAGAGTGTATGGGATCGACGCGAGAAGCTGCTCTGAAGTGCTATGGGAAGAGCGAACGGTCGATCATGGCAAAGTCATCGATGAATCGATCGACTCCGCCATGTTCCCTGAGCCGGGCATGCTGCCCGGTGTCCTCTCCGGTGACGATGATAGAACCGAATCCTGCCGCAACAGCAGCACGTACCCCGTAGAAGGAGTCCTCCACACAGACAAGCTCCTGCGGGGGGAACCCCAGATTCGCCGCTGCCTTCAGGTAGATGTCCGGCTCGGGTTTGTTCCTGATGTGTCCGTCATCATAGACGATCCGATCAGCATCGAACCAATGAGCGAGGGAGAAGTAGTCGAAGAAGAACTCGACGTTCTCGATCTCTGAGGCGGTGGCGATGGTCATGGGGACCCTGCGCACCTTCAGCTCATCAAGCAGATCCTTCACCCCGGGGGCCAGCACGAAACGCTGCGGGTTCTGCCGGCAGATCTTGCGGTAGATCCGCTCCTTCTCCCTCGAGAGCTCGGCGACCTGCTGTGCAGACACTTCATGACCGAGCAGCATCTCGATGATGGCCCGGGTGGTCTTCCCATGGATCGTACGGTAGTACCCCGTACGGTCCACAGGCCTGCCCAGTTCCTTCGAGAATGCGATCCATGCATCCTCATGAAACAGATTGTCCCAGATCAGAGTGCCGTTGAAGTCAAAGACCACACCGCTGTAGGGACCGTCTCCCGATATGAGGGAGCTCTCACTCATCCTCATCGTCATCCATGAGAAAGACTTCGATGGAGAGCTCTTCGAGCTGCTCCTCTGACACCTGATTCGGTGCCTCTGTCATCATATCGGTAGCCTTCTGGGTCTTGGGAAACGCTATGACATCTCTGATCGAGTCGGTCCCGAGCAGCAGCATCATGATACGATCCAGCCCGAGAGCCAGCCCGCCGTGCGGGGGTGCCCCGTACTGCAGGGCATCCAGCAGGAAGCCGAACTTCTCCTTCGCCTCCTGCTCATCGATCCCGAGCAGAGAGAAGATCTTCTGCTGGGTCGCATGGTCGTGAATACGGATACTCCCCCCTCCGATCTCACTTCCGTTGAGGACCAGGTCATAGGCATCCGATATGATGGAGATCACATCCTCAGGTGACTGGTCGAGTTTATGGAGCTCTTCTGCTTTTGGTGCGGTGAACGGATGGTGCACCGGTGTGGGATTCCCGTCATCATCCTTCTCGAAGAGCGGGAAATCGACGACCCAGGTAAAGGCGAACGCATCGTCTCTGATGAGCTTCAGCCGTTTGGCGAAGTGGGTCCTCAGTGCTGCAAGACAGTTGCATACGATCTTCTGCGTATCTGCGAGGAAGATGATCACATCACCGACCTGGGCATCCATCCGCTCATACAGATGCTGAGCCTCCTCTTCCGAGAAGAACTTGATGATGGGAGACTGCGGACCGCTCTCGTTCATGCGGATCCAGGCGACTCCCTTGCCGCGGTACGGTTTCACGAACGGGGTCATGGCATCAAGGTCCTTACGGGTGAGTTCCTCAGAGTACCCCTTCAGGTTGATCGCCCTGACACAGCCGCCCTGATCGATCGCCCGACGGAAGACCCCGAAGCCGGTCTGTGCGAGAATGTCAGTGATGTCTGTGATCTCCAGTCCGAATCTCAGGTCCGGGGCATCAGAACCATAGCGGAGCATCGCCTCCTGATAGCTGATCCGGGGCAGCGGCAGCTGCAGCTCCACGCCTTTGAGTTCCCTCATCAAGGTGCTGAACAGCCCCTCGAGCAGTCCCATGATATCGTCACTGTTGATGAACGACATCTCAAGGTCCACCTGAGTGAATTCCGGCTGCCGGTCGGCACGGAGGTCCTCATCCCTGAAGCATTTGGCGATCTGGAAGTACCGGTCGAACCCTGAGACCATCAGTGCCTGCTTGTAGAGCTGCGGACTCTGGGGCAGAGCATAGAACTTGCCGGGATTCACCCTGCTCGGGACCAGATAGTCTCTGGCTCCTTCGGGAGTCGATCGTCCGAGGATCGGGGTCTCCACCTCGACGAACTCAAGTTCGGTGAGGTAGGATCGGATCAGTGACGCCGCCCTGCTCCTGAAGATCATCTTCTTCTGCAGTTCAGGGTTCCTCAAGTCCAGATAGCGATATTTCAGTCGGGTCTCAGCATGCACACTGCTGGTGTGCAGCACATCGAAGGGAGTGGTCTTCGATGTGTTGAGCAGTTCGAACTCACGTACATAGACATCAAGTTCCCCGGTCTCGATGGAAGGATTCTCCATGCCCTCGGGGCGTCTGCGCACCTCACCGCGGATCGCGATGGTGAACTGATTGCGCAGGGTATGCGCTATCGTATGGGCCTCAGAAGAGAACTCCGGGTCGAAGACGATCTGTGTCATACCCCATCGGTCATAGAGGTCTATGAAGGTCACGCCCCCATGGTCACGGTAGCTGCCGACCCATCCGTTCAGGATGACACTCGTTCCGATGTCTGATTCCCGCAGTGCACCGCAGGTGTGTGTCCTTCTCAATCTCATGTGTGTTTTCTCCCATTGTATCGCTATCTGTGTATCACAGTATGTCTCGTTGTCGTATCACAGCCCCAGGATCTCATCGATCGCCGCCCGGACTGCAGAAGGGTCGGCACGCCCGCCGGTCTCTTTCATCACCAGTCCCATCAGGAACCCGACGGCTTTCAGATTACCCGACCTGATATCATCGACCGCGGCGGGCTGCTGTGCGATGACCTGCCCTACGGCAGTCTTCAAGTCCCCTCCGTCCTGCTCTGATGCGAGCAGCCCCTGTTCATCGATGATCTGCTGCGGGTCCTCATCGCCTTCGAGCATGAGCTCTATGAGCCTGCGTGCGATATTGGCATGGATAGTACCATCAGATAACAGTTTCATCAAGGAGGAAAACCGCTCTGGAGTGAGAGTAGAGGCACTCAGGCTCTCTCCTCTGCGTCCGAGGGCTTTGGCTACTTCACCCTTGAGCCATTTCGCACTCTCAGCGGCATCCGCTCCAGCTGCTGCAGCCTCTTCGAAGAAATCAGCCCGATCCTTCTCATCGGTGATGAACAGTGCCATCTCCTCAGTCAGTGCATACTGCTTCCCGACCCGCTCCTTCCGATCGAGCGGCAGCTCACACATGCACCGGGAGACCTCCTGGAGGAATCCGGCATCCGGTCTGAACGGCGGGATATCGGGTTCGGGGAAGTAGCGGTAGTCATGCGCAGCTTCCTTGGTCCGCATCGAAGTGGTCTTACCGGCATCGGCATCCCACAGACGGGTCTCCTGAATGATCTCACTCTTGCTCTTCAGCGCTCTGGCCTGTCGCTTCTGTTCATAGCGAAGAGCCTTTCTGACGTTCTTCGAGGAGTTGAGGTTCTTCATCTCCACCTTCGTGCCCAGGCCTTTTCCCTTCCTGTTGATGGAAATGTTCGCATCGCATCTGAGCGATCCCTCTTCCATGTTGCCGTCACACACCCCGAGGTACATCACCATCTGCCTGAAGGCATGCAGGAAGTCCTCTGCCTCCTCACCGCTGTGCATATCGGGTTCTGTGACGATCTCCAGCAGGGAGGTCCCTGCACGGTTGTAGTCGATCAGGCTCCGTGACCCTTCATGGATCATCTTCCCGGCATCCTCTTCCAGATGGACATCATGGATACGGATCCTTTTGAGTTCCCCGCCGCTTGAGAAGGAGAACCAGCCGTCAGTCCCCACCGGTTCCTGGAACTGCGAGATCTGGTAGTTCTTCGCCATATCGGGATAGAAGTAGTTCTTCCGCTCGAAGAAGGTCTGCTCAGAGAGCCTGCAGTGCAGAGCGCTCGCGACCATATAGGCGAACTTGAGCGCTTCCCGGTTGACCGCCGGCAGCACGCCGGGATACCCGAGACAGACCGGACAGACATGCGTATTCGGCGGCGCACCGTATTCGAAGGCACAGCCGCAGAAGGCTTTGGTCTTTGTCAGCAGATGTATATGGACTTCAAGTCCGACGAACGTATCATACAGGGCCATAGCTACACTCCCTCTGTCAGCGACAGGTGATGCACCGCCTGCTGCGGTCGATAGATCTGCCGATAGGCTCCCGCCGCTTCGAGAAGCCGATGCTCTGCGAACTCAGGAGCCAGGAACTGAACCCCCAGGGGAAGTCCGCTGACATTCCCTGTCGGGAAACTCAGTGCGGGAACCCCTGCGAGGTTCGCCGTGACGGTATACCGGTCGGCAAGCTTCTGCTGGAAGGGAGTGAGGGCATCCGCACCGAAGGGATAGGCCTGCGTCGGGAACACCGGCAGCATGAGCAGGGAGACCCGACTGAACAGAGCAGACAGATCACCTCTGATCTTCGTGCGCAGCTTCTGTGCCCGTATATAGTACTGATCCTGGAACCCTGACCTGAGCACATAGGTACCCAGCAGGATCCGAAGCTTGACCTCGGCACCGAAGCCCTCTTCTCTGGTCGCCCGGGTCATGCTCTGCACATCGGCACCCGTAAGGGAGCGCTGACCATAGCGGATCCCGGTATAGCGTGCCAGATTGGCACTTGCCTCGGCAGCGGCAATGGTATAGTAGGCAGGGACCGCATAGCTCAGTGCATCGAGCGAGATCTGTTCGATGCCCCATCCCAGGGATCTGCAGCCCTCCACAGCCTCACGATAGCCCCTTCTCACCTCTTCATCGAGTCCATCGGTATCAGAGAGGACCCCTATGGTCACCTGGCCGTCTCGAAGCGGTGCGGCGGTATCTGAAGCAGACCGTGAGGTCTGATCCTTCGGATCAGGGCCTGCGATGGTATCGAAGACCAGCTGAGTCAGTTCAGGGGTATCTGCGATGATGCCGATGGTCTCCAGTGATGAGGCATAGGCGACCAGGCCGTACCGGGAGACTGCTCCGTAGGTGGGCTTGAGTCCGTAGACCCCGCAGAAGTTCGCAGGCTGGCGGACCGAACCTCCGGTATCACTACCGAGAGCGTACGGTACCATGCCTGCGGCGACCGCCGCAGCCGAACCGCCGCTGGAGCCTCCGGGCACCCGATCTGCATGCCACGGATTGATGGTCCTCCGGTATGCGGAGTTCGTCGTATCAGAACCCATACCGAACTCATCCAGATTCACCTTGCCTGCAGGTACAGCCCCGCACTCGAGCAGTCGGTTCACTGCGGTGGCACTGTAGGGAGAGATGAAATCCTGCAGGATCTTCGATCCGCAGGTGAGGGAGAAGTCCTTGAGGGCGATGTTATCTTTTACCGCGAACGGTATCCCGGAGAGCGGATGATCCTGTGCACAGGTGAGTGATGCACCCTTGTGAGGATCGCATTCCAGAAAGGCCCCGACACGATCATCAAGGGACAGCAGGCGGTGGTGGTAGTCTGTGAGCTGCGCTGTTGATGAGGTGAGTGCTCTCCATGCGCTATGATCGATCTCTTCGTGCATATATCCCCCCCTACAGTACGTTCGGTATGATGAAGTGCTCTCCATCATGCTCGGCACTTCGTGCGACGAGCTGCTGCGGACTGCAGACCTGTTCTGCAGAGATGATATCTTCCCGGAGGGGCTGCTGTGAGATGAAGGCATGGGTAGTGGGTTCCAGACCCTCTACATCGATCTGCTCCATGAGCGCGAAATAGTCGAGCATGTCATTGACGGCAGCTGACAATGAGGCTATCTCATCATCATGCAGTTCCACCATGGCCAGAGATGCTGTGATCTTCAGTTCTGTTATGTCCATAATCACCACTTTAGTATATTTGTTGCATAAATATACTAAAAATAGGGTATTAGGTATAGAGGGCTGTTATGGTTCGAGAGGGGTTCTAGCGCTCATCTTTGACAAAAGCGAACCGTCCCCACTGACAGGACCTGCCCAGGGCATCCTCATCAAGGTAGCATTTCTTGCAGTAGAACCCCTGAGCCTCGATCAGCTCCCGCCACAGGGTTACCGACTGACGAAGGAAGAATCGGTCAGACTCATCGAAGACCTCACTGCAGTGATCCTCGGCACCTGGCTGCCCGGTGCTCTCATCACCGGCAGGGAGTCTGATCGAGAACCAGAACACACCGTGGGGCGAGAGCACCCTGAGTACCTCCCTGCACAGTTCCTGCACATCAGACCGGTTCAGATGCATCAGAAAGGCTATGGAGATGACCGCATCGAAGGACTCATCGCGATACGGGAGGGGCCCCGGGAGGATCTGATGGGTCAGGCGCTCTGAGAGTTCCGGATGCAGCCTGATCGACTCTTCGACCATCGCCTTCGATCCGTCTATGCCGTAGACATCATACTCTTCTGAGAGCAGGAACGCCGCATCCCGTCCGCTGCCGCTGCCGAGATCGAGGATCTTCGCCTTGTTCTGCACCCATATCGGCAGCCCCTCGAGAAACAGACGGCTGTCTACCTGCTCGTATCGCTGCGCTGTGGCTGCTGCGTGATTATCGTAATAGGTCAATGTATCTGTCGCTGCACTGCTGATCATACCATGTACCCCTGAACTGTATCGTATTGGTCACGGGCTACAGTATACAGGAACCCGGTGGATTTTTCCATGATAAATATCGACGGATTCACCGGCGGACCTGATTTCCTGTAGAAACAGGTACGCCAGTGTTTGAGTATGACTGAGAAATATAGTACGATATGTTCAAGGAGCCATAGATGAACAAGACATTCTGCCTCATAACCGGGATCGCACCTGATAAGATAGAGAAGGGGCTCATCAGTGCAGAGAAGCACATGCAGAAAGACACAGCCCAGATGGAGGTGTATCTGCAGTTCATCGGACACTCGATGCTCAGCCGTCGTGTATCCGAGATCACCGAGAGCTTCTGGAGAGATCCCCAGGATCCTGAGACTGCCCTTACCGAACTGCCCGAGGATCTGCTCCGCCGTCAGGGACGGGTGGTGATCATCCAGTCATTCATCAAGGAACATGTGTTCGCGATCATGCGGGGGATCAAGAGTGCCTCCTCCCGGCCGCAGGATATCATCTTTGCCATGGTCACCGACACCGCCGCCTCCTGGACCCTTGAAGAGTACCTCAAGCACCTCAAGACCGAGCATGAGTACATGAAGACCCATACCCCTGATCAGGATCCGGATATGAAGAAGCTGCAGTAGGAGCAGATGACGATTTGATTTTTTTCACCTTCCAACTCTAAACAGAAGCAGTATCACCGAGTATAGTTATGGTAGGAGTTCTCTCATGCATACATCGATACAACGGCTACGACTGACTAAGAGCGACCGGATCCTTGTGCTGCACGCACCAAAATCCTTCTCTGAGTATGAACAGTACTTCACTGCGGGGATCGACCGTGACATCAGAGGAAGGGCCTACCCTTCGGTCTTCCTGTTCGTCACCACCCTCGAGACCGCGGGAGAGGAGATCGATCAGGTACTGCGTGCACTGGCCCATGACGGGCTGTTCTGGTTCTGCTTTCCCCGGCCTGCCTTCCGCAAAGGCAACCCTCTGATCAACAGGAAGGCTGTCACCGAGTTCTTCGCAGCCTACGGCCTGCAGCCGGTAGCACAGCGGACGATCAATGAGGAATGGACTGCACTGAGAATTCGTCCGAATGATAAAGTCACCCACAGGAGGTCCTGATATGGACAGGAAGATCGCTATCTTCGCGTTTAACGGTGAGATGATGTGTTTCGCACATGCCCTGCTCAACACCCTCGATCTGCATGAGAAGGGATATGATACCATGCTGATCATCGAGGGGAGTGCCACCGCCCTGCTCAAAGACTTCTCAGCCGGCGAGACCCCCTTCACCAAGCTCTTCCATGCCTGCATGGAACATGGACTGATCGCAGGTGTCTGCGCGGCATGCTCTTCGACCATGGGGACGATGGAGACGGCCAAGCAGATGAAACTGACGCTTCTCGGCGACATGAAGGGACATCCGAGCATGGAGGAATACATCGTCGCAGGGTATCAGATCATAACGCTCTGAACACACCAGTGATACACTACCAGCATATGAGAGCAGACATCTGCCCCCTGCGTAACACAGGTTACTGAACGACACTGTACCGGCATGATACGGTACAGTCATTCAACGAACATGGCCTGCCCCCCCGGCAGGTCTCAGGAGGGATTATGTTTTGTTACCAATGTCAGGAAGCCGCCAAAGGGACCGGCTGTACCGTTCGAGGAGTCTGCGGGAAGACCGATACCGTTGCCGATCTGCAGGATCTGCTGATGTTCGTCCTGCGGGGGATCGCATGGTATAAGGATCAGCCTGCTGATCAGCACATCAGTGTCCCCGGTCTTGACCGGTTCTTCACCGAGTCCATCTTCAGCACCATAACCAATGCGAACTTTGATAAGGGAGTGTTCGAGAAGAGCATCACTCAGGCCCTGCACTACAGGAATGCCCTGCGAAAGGAGATCGAGACCTACAGCAGCGGGATCCTCCCGGCTCACAAGCCCGATGCAGCGACCTGGCAGCCGGCTTCCCCGGCAGAATATGCCCGGAAGGCTCAGACCGTCGGTGTCCTGAGTACCGAGGATGAGGACATCAGATCGCTGAGAGAACTGGTGGTCTACGGTGTGAAGGGTATGGCTGCATACTATGAACATGCCGATAACCTCGGGTACCATGACCCGGATGTGGCTGCCTTCATGTACCATGCCCTCTCATCGACCCTTGATGACTCTCTGAGTGTCGATGACCTGGTTGCCCTGGTCCTTGAGACCGGAAGACTCGGTGTCTCGGCGATGGCCCTGCTTGATACCGCGAACACCTCGACCTATGGGAACCCTGAGATCACCACCGTATCGATCGAAGCAGGGGACAGACCCGGGATCCTGATCTCAGGTCACGACCTCAAGGACCTCGAGGAACTGCTTGAACAGACTGCCGGGACCGGTATCGATGTCTACACCCATGGTGAGATGCTTCCAGCCCACTACTATCCGGCGTTCAAGAAGTACGATAACCTCAGGGGGAACTACGGCGGCTCCTGGTGGAAGCAGACCACTGAGTTCGAATCCTTCAAGGGCCCGATCCTGTTCACCACCAACTGTATCGTCCCCCCGAAAGAGTCCTATAAGCACCGGGTCTATACCACCGGGGCCTCGGGGTTCGAGGGCTGTATCCATATCCCAGACAGACCCGCAGGAGGGCATAAGGACTTCTCAAAGATCATTGAGGATGCAAGGGAGTGCGATCCCCCGGAGAACATCGAACACGGCAGCATCATCGGAGGGTTCGCCCACGAGCAGGTATTCAAGCTCGCAGATGCGGTGGTCGATGCGGTCAAGACCGGAGCGATCAAGAGATTCTTCGTCATGGCAGGCTGTGACGGCAGGATGAAGAGCAGAGAGTACTATACCGAGTTCGCCCGTGAGATCCCGGATGATACCGTGATCCTGACCGCAGGCTGTGCGAAGTTCCGCTATAACAAGCTGAACCTCGGAGACATCGGCGGTATCCCGCGAGTCCTCGATGCAGGACAGTGCAACGACTCGTACTCACTGGCACTGATCGCTCTCAAGCTCAAAGAGGTGTTCGAACTCAGTGATGTGAACGAACTGCCGATCTCCTACAACATCGCCTGGTATGAACAGAAAGCGGTCATCGTACTGCTCGCCCTGCTCTATCTCGGGGTGAAGGACATCCATCTGGGACCGACGCTCCCGGCATTCCTCTCACCGAACGTGGCCACGGTGCTCATCGAGCAGTTCGGCATCGCGGGGATCGGGGATGTCAAGGATGATATTGAACTGTTCATGAACGCATAGGAGTACCGGGTATACCTGGACCCTGAGCCTCTGCAGGGATCCACGCATCAGCTGCCGTCAGATTGACGGCAGCTGTTCGTTCCTAGTAGTGAGGGGGCCGTTCGCTCGGACCGGTGTCATCACCGACGACCTCTACGAGATTATCGATCTTCTGTGACATACGCTTCAACCGCAGATCGAGTTCATCGATCTGTTTCTGCTGCTGGACGATCACACCATTCAGTTCCTTGAGCATGTCGTCATGGTATGCCGATGACACCTCTAATGCCACTACCCGATCTTCTTCCATGATCACTCCTTTGTATTCAGTTGGACCTGAATACAGTGTACACCCTCACAGAGCCCGTATCAACTGCGATGCTGGCTTCTCCGCCATATCATTCCCCGCCGTACATTCGAATCCTACCTGCAGGTAGGGTTCTAAGCCAGAGCCTCCTCCGATCCCCCTCTCCAGCGCAGCAGCTGCCTGCCCTGACACGAATCCTACCCTTTTGTCAGATTTTTGCGAAAAACCTACATTCTCGTATCCTCTTCGTGCTCACATCAGCCTGCTGTATACTCCAGCGATCTGCTGCCTGGGCCTCTACCTCCACCTCATGGTGTCCGCCTGCCCTGTACCTGTCGGATACCTGGCAGCCCCAGCATGCTTTCATATTCTTTCACTACCGGATCACAGTACTTGGCACAGAACGTGCTATATGATCTCTGTCATACATCAGCGGTGAGGTGATACCCCCGATCAGCTGATGTACGGCTGTTAATGGGTATCTAGATGGGCAATATCATAAGATAGTGCAAGATTGAATAATTTTTTAAATAATGATTGCGTTATAGGAATCGCGATGCTACTATTTTATGTGAAATTGTTTAGGTGAACAGGTACATGAGCACTTATGTATCCCACAAGTAACCAAGACACCTTGCAGGCAAACTGCTGCAAGTCTAAAACAGACAGTTCTTGTCTCACATTCGTGTAGACGTAAGAAACCTCATGCACATGGTTCTTCCATGAGAAGCGGGTTCATACCTCTTTTCTAAAATCCTCCACTCTGACTCGGTTTTGTATCACTGCCGATGACGATCGTATGATCTGTCCTCTGCAGATGCAGTTCATTTTTGAAAAAGGAGTATATGATGAAGAGATTTTCCTGCATGATCCTGGTCCTGCTCGTTTCCATCTCCCTGTTTGCCGGAGGTGCACAGGAGAGCGCTGAAGAATTCAAAGTAGGGTTCGTCTTTACCGGTCCGATCGGGGACAATGGATGGACACAGCAGCACAACACCGCCCGACTTGCCATCGAAAGCGAACTCGGGGTGAAGACACTCTACAAAGAGAGCGTGCCGAACACTCAGGAGTCCGAGAAGGTCATGCGAGACATGATCGCACAGGGCGCGAAGATGATCTTTGCCACCAGTTTTGGTTACATGGATTATATGCTCACCGTAGCAGAGGATAACCCCGATGTGAAGTTCTTCCACTGCGGCGGATACAAACAGGCTGACAATGCCGTGAACTATCTGGGCAGGATGTATGAGGCACGCTACCTCTCAGGTATCGTAGCAGCACTGAAGACACAGACCGGAAAGCTCGGCTATGTCGCGGCGTTCGAGATCCCTGAAGTCGTTCGCGGCATCAATGCCTTCACCCTCGGTGCACGAAGCATCAATCCCGCTATCACCGTCGAAGTGATCTGGACCCATGACTGGAATGACCCTCCACGGGAGAAGGAAGCGGCATTCGCCCTGATCGACAACGGCTGTGATGTGATCGCACAGCACCAGACCGCTCCTGCGAACCTGCAGGCGGCCGAAGCCCGCGGTGTATGGGGGATCGGATACCATGCAGACATGAACGCTGCAGCTCCCGAAGCCTGCCTGACCTCCCCCTACTGGAACTGGACCCCCTATTACCTGCAGGAAGTGCAGGCGGTACTGGACGGCACCTGGACAGCAGATAACTACTGGGGAGGCATGGATGAGGACATCGTGCGTCTGGCAGAACTGGGTAAGAACGCACCTGCAGAAGCAGCAGCTGCAGTAGCAGAGATCGAAGATCTCATGAGAAGCGGTGAGTTCACCGTGTTCAAGGGACCGCTGAACGATAACACCGGCGCCCTGAAAGTCCCTGCAGGCAGCCAGATGGATGATGGCTCGCTGCTTGGATTCGACTGGCTGGTCGAAGGGGTCCTGGGAGCTATCAACTGATCACGGGGGGGGAGATCCCCCGGGAATTCAGGTAACGGAAACAGGAGAGGGACAATCTTCAGATTGTCCCTCACACTTCATCGACACTACCCGTACAGATCAGGAGATTACCTTGGAACATGTGAACAGCATCGAAATGAACCGGATCACGAAGACCTTCGGTTCGCTCAAAGCGAACGACTGTGTTGATCTGCAGATACGATCAGGCGAGGTCCATGCCATCCTGGGAGAGAACGGTGCAGGGAAAAGCACCTTGATGAACATCCTCTCAGGCATCTATCGTCCCGACAGCGGAAGCATCTGTCTACGCGGCAGACCCTGTTCGTTCCATGCACCGCAGGATGCCATCGATGCGGGCATAGGCATGATCTATCAGCACTTCAAACTCGTGGAAGCCTCTACAGCATGGGAGAACATCTGTGCAGGCCCCAAAGGTTCCTTTCTGCTGAAGCCCAGAGAACTGCAGCACCGGATACAGAAGATCATCGAGGAGACCGGGCTCTGCATCCCCCTTGATAAACGCATCAAGGACATGGGGGTCGGAGAGAAGCAGACAGTCGAGATACTCAAAGTCCTCTACCGGGGGGCTGAGGTACTCATCCTCGATGAACCCACGACCGTCCTCACCCCGCAGGAGACCGACAGGCTCTTCTCGATCATCAGGACCCTCAAGGCTGCGGGGAAGACCGCGATCATCATCACCCATAAGCTCTTCGAGGTGATGGAGATCAGCGACAGGGTCACAGTGATGCGCAAAGGCCGGAACGTCGCGACGGTCAACACACCGGAAGTGACCCAGAAGCAGCTCGCAGAACTGATGGTGGGAAAGACCATGCTGATGGAGTATCCCCGTGTGAAGAGTGAACGTCGTGAGGTCCTGCTGAAAGTACGGAATCTCACGATCGAGGATGCCTCCTGCATGCGTTCGCTCAAAGATGTCTCGTTCGATCTCTACGGTGGAGAGATCCTGGGAGTCGCAGGAGTGTCCGGAAGCGGGCAGAGACAGCTGTGTCAGGGACTTGTCGGACTGCAGAAGATCAGCAGCGGTGAAGTCCTCGTCGGTAACGACAACATCGCAGGACTCTCTGCCAAGCAGATCTTCGAGAAAGGGGTGGTCCATCTGAACTTCGTCCCCGAGGACCGTCTGGGTATGGGACTTGTCGGGAACATGAGTCTGATCGATAACGTGCAGCTGAGGGACTACCGGAACAGCCGAGGTATGCTGATCGATCGAAAAGAAGCACACAGGAAGACCGAACAGCTGATCACCTCACTCGAAGTCATGCATCCGGGAATCGATCAACCGGTGAGGGTCCTCTCCGGAGGGAACATGCAGAAGATCCTGATCGGCAGAGAACTGATGAGCAAGCCGGAGATCCTCATCGCGGCCTATCCGGTACGGGGATTGGACCTCGGAGTGACCCACAAGGTGATCGAACTGCTCAACGAGCAGAAACAGCTTGGAGTGGGCGTGCTGCTGATCGCCGAGGATCTCGATATGCTGCTGGAGGTATGTGACCGGATCATGGTCCTCTACTGCGGAGCGATCTCAGGCATCGCCGACCCGAAGACCACCACGAAGTATGAACTGGGCATGATGATGGCCAGCGATGGACAGGAGTGCTGTCATGGTTAGAGTCATCCAGCTGCCCACCTGCTCTCTGAGACGCAAAGTCCTGATCAGGACCACTGCGATCCTCTCCTCTCTGGTCTTTGCCGGAGTGCTGCTCCTGTTCCTCGGTCACAACCCCATCTCTGTCTATGGATCGATCCTGGAGGGAGGACTGGGATCCTCCTACAGATTCAAGGAGACCCTGACCCGTATGATCCCCCTTGCCCTGACCTCTCTGGGGATCGGTCTCTCCTTCAGGATGAAATTCTGGAACATCGGGGGAGAGGGACAGATCATGATGGGAGCCTTCGGTGCGGCTTTCGTCGGTTTGAACTACAGCCATCTGCCCCAGCCGCTGGTCCTAACGCTCATGGGGCTGGCAGGGATCATCTGCGGCGGGCTCTGGGCCCTGCTGCCAGCCTTTCTCAAAGTGAAGTACCGCACCAATGAGACGATCCTCACCCTCATGCTCAACTATGTGGCACTGAAGTGGATCACCTACATCCAGTATGTGGCCTGGAGAGACCCTGAAGCGTTCGGCTACCCGAAGATCCCGAATCTTGAAAGCAGTGCACAGCTTCCCAGGATCTTCGGTATCCACATCGGGATCATCCTGGTCCCGCTGCTGGTGCTGTTCATGTACCTGTTCATCACCTACACCAAGAAAGGGTATGAGATCCGGGTCATCGGCGAGAATGAACTGACGGCTCAGTATGCCGGCATGCCGGTGAAGAAGATCATCCTCAGCACCCTCTTCGTCAGCGGCGGTATCTGCGGACTGGTAGGGATGATCCAGATCGCGGGAGTGAACAGGACGCTCAGCATCGACGTGAGCAACAATGTCGGGTACACGGCTATCATCATCTCCTGGCTTGCCCAACTCGATGCGATAGCTATCCTGGCAGCATCCTTCCTGTTCGCGGTCATGGTCGAAGGCGGCTCCTATATCCAGACGGTCTACCAGATCCCCCAGGCCGCCGCATCACTGCTGCAGGGACTGATCCTCTTCTTCGTGCTCGGCAGTGAGTTCTTCATAAAATACCAGATGGTCTTCACTTCGAAGAAGGCAGAACGACTGCTGCTCGAAGCGACGACAGAACCGATACAGGAGTAGGATGATGAATATACAGTGGTTCGTATTGTTCTTCAGTGCTGCAGTGGTCTCAGCTACTCCTCTGCTATTGGCAACGCTGGGAGAACTGCTTTCCGAAGAGAGCGGCAACCTCAATCTCGGTGTCGAAGGCATGATGTACATGGGTGCGGTGACCGGTTTCACCGTCGGGTTCATGACTGAGAATGCCCTCCTCGCCGTGGCGGCAGCTGCTGCTGCAGGGAGTGTCGGGGCACTGATCTTCGGGTTCCTCACCATCACCCTCAGAGCCAACCAGATCGTCTCGGGACTGACCCTCACCCTCTTCGGGACGGGCTTCGCAGGTTTCGTCGGGACACCGATCGTCGGGAACAAGACCCCTCAGGTCATCATAGATACCTTCACGAAGATCAGGATCCCCCTGCTCGGGAACATCCCGATCATCGGAGATATCTTCTTCAATCAGGATCTGCTCATCTACTTCAGCTATCTGCTGGTCCTTGCCGCAGGTCTCTACCTCTATCATACCCGCTGGGGATTGAACGGGAGGATGGTTGGAGAGAACCCTGCTGCCGCTGATTCTCTGGGAATCTCCGTAACAGCCAGCCGATATGCACATGCCCTGCTCGGAGGGGCTCTGTGTGGACTGGGCGGCGGGTATCTGTCTCTGGTTTATGTCCCATCCTGGCAGGATTCCATGGTAGCTGGGCGGGGCTGGATCGCCGTCGCACTGGTGATCTTCTCGAAATGGAACCCCTACAAGGTGATCCTCGGGGCCCTCTTCTTCGGCGGTCTGGACATCATAGGGTTCCGGCTCCAGCGATTCGATCTGCCGATCTCGACCTATTTTCTCGATGCCCTTCCCTATCTCATGACCATCATGGTCCTGGTGATCGATACCATGAGGAAGGACTCCTTCAGCAAGGCCCCCCAGGCTCTCGGAGCCTCCTACTTCAGGGAGGAACGATAGCAGATGTCTGAAGCACGATCATGCCGCGTGACCCTGCAGCCTCTGGGATCATCAGTACACGTACCGGCAGGGACACGCCTCTATGAAGCGATCGAGCAGGTACGGGCACGTACATCTGCAGCAGCTCTGCAGTCACTGCGCTATGCCACCGTCTGCGGAGGTAAAGGGACCTGCGGGAAATGCCGCATCAGGATCAGCATGGAGAACCCTCCACCGATCACTGATGAGGAGTATCAGGCACTCAGCCCCCGGGAGATCGCAGATGGCATCAGGCTCTCCTGCTGCCTGACCGTGCAGCAGGATCTGGAGTGTACCCTTCTGCACGCCATGGATCCCGCCGCACCACAGATCCAGACCTCCTTCACCCGGACATCCTCAGCCATACAGTCCGGGCCGCTGTTCCGCGCTGTACGGCTTTTTGCAGCCTGCCCATCGATCACCGACCAGCGATCCACCCTGACCCGGCTGCAGCAGGTCCTTACAGGCTGTGCACCAGAATATGAGAGGGTTCACTGGCCTGCAGCGGCACGTTCTGTCCTCCCGACGGTAGAACAGTTCCTGCAGAAGAGATCAGACCGGAGCGAACAGGAACTGGCCGATCTGACCCTCGAGCTGTTCGATCACCAGGTAGTAGGGATCTCACTGGGAGCTGAGAATGAAGAGGAGGCTCACCGCTACGGCGCTGCGATCGATATCGGGACGACCACCCTCGCTGTCTATCTGGTCCAGCTGGAGACAGGCAGGGTGCTGGGAGCGGCCTCTGCGCTCAACCCGCAGAGCAGCAGAGGATCTGATGTCATAGCCAGGATCTCCTACACCATCGAGCATGAACAGGGGACACAGCTGCTTCAGAAGATGGTCATCAGAGAACTGGAACAGCTCATAGCAGAGCTGCTGCACAGCCATCGGATACCCGATCATCAGTTCCGCTGTGCCCTGCTGGTAGGCAACACCACCATGCTGCACCTGCTGCTCGGTATGCAGCCGATCACGCTGGCCCGATACCCCTACATACCGCTGTTCACCTCAGAGCAGCAGGTGCTCTCGTCATTCTCCCTGCGCGAGGCAGGACAGGCACAGCCGGTCGGCCCGGCTGCCGATCATCGCCCGCTGCTGCAGGCATACCCGGGATGCTCCTGCCTGTGCGGTCCCTCAGCTTCAGCCTATCTGGGAGCGGATGTGGTCTCAGGCTGCATAGCTGCAGACATGGACAGGGCAGAGGATGTGGTCCTCTTCATCGATATCGGTACCAACGGGGAGATCGTACTCTCCTGCAGAGGCAGTATCTTCGCAGCATCAGCTGCCGCAGGTCCTGCCTTCGAAGGAGCAGTCCTCTCCTGCGGCTCTGCAGGGGTGAGCGGAGCGATCGACCATGTCTGGATGGAGGGCTCCGAGCTGGTCTTCAGTACCATCGACAGGGTCCCGGCACATGCCCTGTGCGGTTCTGGCGCTGTGGATGCAGCCGCGGTGCTGCTTGATCAGGGGATCATACGGCCCGACGGCAGATTCGCAGCCCGCTCATTCACCGGTGATACGCAGGAGGACACGGAACAGCCTCTGAGTTCACGTTGTGTGATACGGGACGGGAAGAAGGCCTTCATGATCTCAGATGACATCTGGCTGACGGGAAAGGATATCAGGGAGATCCAGCTTGCCAAGGCGGCGGTAGCTGCCGGTATCGATGCACTGCTGAGTGAGGCTGCTATCGGTGCTGAGCAGATCGATCGGGTACTGATCGCAGGAGGGTTCGGTACCAGCCTCTCATCCGATGCACTGCTTCGAATCGGGATGCTCCCGGCAGTCCCTGCCGGATGCATCGAGATGATCGGGAACAGTGCAGGAAGCGGAGCGGTCGATCAGCTGATCAGCAGCGATACGAGAGACAGATGCCGCAGGCTCTCACAGCAGATGCAGATCATAGAACTCTCTTCACGGGCTTCGTTCGCACGGGAACTGGTCAGACACGTCCACTTCCCGGATCACAGGAACGCCCCTGAACAGAGAAAGGAGGTGTACAGCTGACAGGTGATACAGAGACGGGTACCCGGGGCTGCCGATACGTCACTTTCTGTAGATACAGCAAATGAAACCTTGTCCAGGGCAAGTCTAAAACCAAATTGCTTGTTTAGTGAGAACCGTGGTACAGCATGCCGCACTCGAGGCATGCACTGAACAAGGAACAGTCGATCGATTGCATGGACTGTGTGTTATGGATATTCGAAGGGGGTTGTATCCCCCGCACAAGATGGATACTACACGTGGATAAGGAGATTATGTATGAAACAGAAACCGGATCTTATTGAGATTCTCAGACGATCACGAGAAGGAGAATACTGCAGCGCTCATGACTGGGACCTGAAGAAGATACCAAAGGGTGTCAAGAGTATGATCAAGAAATACGGGCTTGCGAACAGTGTCGACAAGGACAATCCCGTGAACATGGATATGGACCTTGCAGACACCTTCTACAAGGCAGGCTATGAACTGGCCCTGGAACTGGGGATGCTCAACGAAGCCAGAGACCGCATCGTGAAGATCGATCAGGACGAACTGGACAGCACCCTGCACCTGGCACCCTCGGAACTGAAGATCGGTTTCGGTCAGGATCAGCGCGTCATGCGCTCCAGGACCCCCTCAGACCCGACTCCCATGCTCTTTGGATCCTCTCTGGGGATCACGATATCAGAGGACGTATGGCCGCTGCTGACCGAAGGGATCGCCAGACAGCTTGAAGTCGATATCCTCGAGGGAGGCTCACTGTGCACCATCAACGGACTCGATGCCCTGCCGAACGACCCCTCAGAGACCCTGCTGTGCTATGAACAGGGACGCATGCATCGCCAGATCCGAAAGAAGGCCGGAAGAGAGGGGATGCCGGGTATCGGCAACATCTCAGCGGTCACCGAGTTCGGTCAGTTCTGCTACGGCACCAAAGGCAATTTCTATAATACCGACCTCTCACTGATCCTCTACCCATCAGAGATGAAGATCAATAACCAGACACTGCATAAAGTGGTACATACCCTCGCTATGGACGGTATGATCTTCGCCGGTTCACCGGGAATGATCGGCGGTATGCCGGGGACCCCTGAAGGTGCTGTCATCTCCAGTATCGCAGCCTCCCTGCTGCAGTACGCGATACTCTTTGCAAGCGTCGGCGGTGGAGAACTCTACGACATCAGGTACCTCTCAAACGTGAACAGGGAAGGACTCTGGGCCCTGAGCATGACCCATCAGGCATTGAGCAGGAACACCCACCTGATCACCCATGGCATCGCCAATCAGGTCTCAGGACCGGGAACGAAAGAACTGCTCTATGAGACCCTTGCAGGAGTCGCCGTGATCGCAGCCTCAGGAGCGGCCTTCTCTACCGGCCCGCGTTCTGCAGGCGGCAAGCTGAATGACTACCTCTCTCCCCTGGACTGCAGATGGTGTGCTGAAGTGGCACATGCCGCATCGGGCATGGCCTTGAGTGATGTGAATGAGCTGGTCAAACAGGTCCTGCCCAAGTTCGAAAGCACGATCAAGTCACCGAACATCGGGAAACCCGTCCAGGAAGTGTGGGACCTCAAGAACTTCAGACCGCTCCCGGAAGCAGAAGCGGTGTATGACCAGGTGAGAAAAGAGGCTGTCGAGTTCGGGCTGCCTCTGTAGGCACCCCCCTGCTGATCATTAACAAGGAGTATGAAGATGAATGATATTACCAAGAAACTATATGAAGCGGTCATAGAGGGCGAAGAAGACATCGCTCTGGAAGTGGCACAGAAGAGTATCGATAGCGGCATGGATCCGCTGACAACGATCAAAGAGGGCATCCAGGCCGCTATGGATGAGATGGGCGAACGCTTCGAAGAGGGCGAGGCCTTTCTTCCCGAGCTGATGCTCGCAGGAGATGCCGCCACCTGTGCGATGGATCTGCTGCTCGAAAAGATCAAAGCTGACGGCGGTGACTCCTCAGACGCCGGCACCGTCGTACTGGGAGTCATGTCCGGAGACCACCACGATATCGGGAAGAACCTGGTGAAGGCCATCCTCTCCGCTAACAGCTTCAAGGTCATTGACCTGGGTATCGATGTGGGGGTGAAGAAGTTCATAGAGACGGCGAAACAGGTGAAAGCCGACATCATCGCCTGCTCTACCCTGATCACCACCTCCCTCCCCTACCAGAAGGAACTCATAGACACCCTTGCTGCCATGGGGATCAGGAACCAGTATAAAGTGATCCTCGGAGGAGGACCGGTCACCCCGCAGTGGACGAAGACCATCACTGCTGACGGCTACTCGAATACCGCTTCAGAGTGTGTGGTACTGTGCAAGCAGCTGATCGCACAGGAGACCGCTGGAGGAGAGGCTGATCCGATCATCATCGGAGCGATCTCCTGAGGACCGAACACAGAGAATAGGGGCTGAGAGACGAATGGACCATCTGATCATCTGCGACAGTGTATTCTCCGAGTGCAGCTCGATGATCCCGCGTGACATGAGCTGCACGGTGGTCCCCTTTGCCCTTCACAGCAACCCCCGGAACCTGAAAGCTGTCATACAGGAGCATATAGACCAGGCTCCCGGGGAATGCGAGGTCATCCGTATCGGGTTCGGGCTGTGCTCGAACAGTACCCTCGGACTGGTATCAGACCGGCATACCCTGCTGCTCCCGCGGGTGCATGACTGCATCGCCCTGTTCCTCGGGTCACAGCAGCGGCTGGCCGAACAGGGACTTGCCTCACTGTACGTGACACGACGGTATGCAGAAGCCGAAGACGGTACCTACCACCTGCTCGAGTATGACAGATATGCCCAGCGGTACGGATCGGAACTGGCAAAGAAGTATATCGGTATGGTGATCGACGGGTACAGGAAGGCACTGCTGATCGATACCGGGGAGTACCCGGTCGATCGGTACCGACAGATCACCAGGCAGCTGTGCACCGACTACTGCCTGCAGTACGGGGAGCTTGCAGGCTCCCGTGTACTCATGAAGAAGATGCTCACGGACGACGGCAGTGATGAACAGATCATCAGGAAGAGACCGTCAGAACCGGTGGGACTCGACGACTATAGTGCCCGACCACAGCAGAACAGCATCCCTGCTGCAGCCGGGCAGGAGGATTAGATGATACAGGAATTCATACGACCGGAAGGTGTACAAGAGGCCATGGAGCTGATCGCAGAGGACCGGCAAGCCGCATTCTTCGCAGGCGGGACCTGCATCAACCATGCACGCTGCCCGCAGGAGGTGAGCAGAGCGATCTCACTCGAAGCTCTGGGACTCGATCACATCACCTGCACCGATACGACCGTCAGTATAGGAGCGACAGTGACCCTGCAGCAGCTGATCGACAGCCCGCTGATCCCCCGATCCCTGCAGCAGGCCGCTGCAGGACTCTATTCACGCAATGTACGGAACATGGCGACGATCGGCGGGAATATCGCAGCAGGCTGGAAGCATGCCCTGCTCACCCCGGTCCTCGCTGCTCTTGAGGCACAGCTTCTCACCGGGAACGGAGAGAGCATCCCGATCCTTGCCTATGAGGGGAGCTCGAAACTGCTCATCACCTCTGTCGTGTTGAAGACCGATCAGCGATACTGCTCGAGTTCGATCTATCGCAGATCAAGTGGGTCCGCACCGAAGGTGCAGGTTGCCGTCTCCTGCCGTACTGATATGACCGACCCGCTGGTTATCATCAGCGGGCTGCATGCGACCGTCAGGAGCCTGAAGGAGTTCGGACCGGTATTCACAGCCGCTCGATCATCCTCAGAGCCTGTCCCTCTCATCCTCGATGCGTTGGGCACTCTTGATCCGATCGATGAGGACATCCACTGTTCCAGAGATTTCCTTCGATACACGAGTGCGCGACTCATAGCAGAGGGAATCAGATCCTGTGCAGGAGGTGCACGATGAACATCACATTCACCTTGAACGGCGTCTCCAGAAGTGTTGACACAGCCCCCGGAGAGTCTCTGCAGAAGTTCCTGCAGCGGCTCGGATTCTCATCTGTTCGCAACAGCGATGACCGCTATGGCTTCACCGGCAGCGATACCATCCTCTTTGATCACCGGCCGGTGAATGCAGGACTGATGGTCACCGGACAGATCAGCGGGCATACGATCGACACCATAGAGTCCCTCGCTGGAGCAGGCAACAGCCTCAGTGCCGTGCAGTCCGCTCTCATCGATGCGGGAGTCGTGCAGTCCGGGTACAATGCCCCTGCAGCCGCTCTGCTGCTCACTGATCTGCTCAACAGGATCCCGGACCCCTCACGAGAGGAGATCCAGGATGCATTCTCAGGTCTCTATAACCGTGCCACCGGCTACCAGCAGTTCTTCACTGCCGTCGAGATCGCGAAGAGCCGGATCATAGATCCGCAGCATAGCCGGAAAGTCAGTGAGGAGTTCAGACCGGATCTGAGGATCATCGGAAAGAACCATCGAAAGATCGACGGACAGCGACTGGTCCAGGGAGAACGGGCGTTTGTGGAAGACATGGTCACACAAGGGTCACTGGTGCTCAAGCTGCTGCACAGCCCCCATGCCCATGCCTATATCAGGGAGATCGATACCACCAGAGCTGAACAGCTTCCGGGAGTGGTACTGGTACTGACCTATAAGAATGTACCCGATGTCTACTACACCCCCGCAGGGCAGGGGTTCCCCGAACCATCACCCTATGACCGAAGGATGTTCGCCAGAAAACTGTACCATATCGGTGACAGGGTAGCCGGTGTCGTAGCTGTCGATGAGCAGACAGCTCTCAAGGCTCTCTCCTGCATCGATGTCACCTACGATGAACTCACACCGATATTCACGATCGATGAGGCCGAGGCTCCCGATGCCCCGATCATCCATAAGGCTCACATCTCCTATGCGGTAGGGGCTCCTGATACTCTTGATGCCGATAACGCGGAAGCAGACCCGAGAGACGGACGGATAGAGATCCAGTTCCCCATCGGCGCTGATCCCCACCGGAACAAGGCCGCCAGTGTCTCAGGCTCCATCGGTGACATCGAGCAGGGCTTCGCACAGGCCAATACAGTGATCGAGAGGACCTATACCACCACACAGGTTCAGTGCACCCCCTGTGAGACTCATGTGGTCTTCACCAGGATGGAGGGGGGCCGTCTGATCATCCATGCCTCCACACAGGTGCCCTGGCACGTGCGAAGGATCACTGCCAGAGTGCTCGGCATCAGCGAGAACAAGATACGGGTGATCAAGGAGCGCGTTGGCGGCGGCTATGGGTCGAAGCAGGAGATCCTGCTCGAAGAGGTGTGTGCCTATGCCACCTGGATCACGGGAAAACCTGTCTACTTCCATTTCACCCGGGAAGAGGAGTATACCTGCAGCGTCTCACGCTTTCCCATGAAGATCAGAGTCAAACTCGGAGCAAAGAAGGACGGGACCTTCACCGCCATGTATATGGACCTGAAAGCCAACACGGGACCATTCGGCAACCACTGCCTGACCGTCCCCATGAACGGCTGTTCGAAATCACTGCCGCTGTTCCTCTGTGATAACATCGCCTTTGATGTGAACGTGTTCTACTCCAACTGCATGCCTACCGGAGCCTACCAGGGGTACGGCGCACCGAAAGCCAACTATGCCCTGCAGATGGCTGTCGCCGAACTGGCAGAACAGCTTCAGATGGACCCGCTCGCACTGGTGGAGAAGAACCGTGTGGACGAGGGTGTCACCCTTGAGATCCTCAGGTGCCTGGGAGAAGGTCGTGAAGGATCTCCGGAAGTGATCACCAGCTGCGGTCTGGCTGAAGCAGTCAGACAGGGTGCACAGATGATCGAATGGGGGAAGACCGAGACTTCAAAGAATCCCCTGCTGCGCATCGGCAAAGGTATGGCGATCGTACAGCAGGGCTCAGGACTGCCGGGACTCGATCACTCCAATGCCGAGGTGAAACTCGAAAGTGACGGATCGGTCATCGTGCACTCAGGAGGGGCTGACATCGGGACAGGGTTCGATACCCTCTGTGCGAAGACCGCCGCAGAAGTACTGATGATGGACACGGACCTCGTCGCAGTAGTGACCGGTGATACGGACAGTACCCCCTTCGATTCGGGAGCCTTCGCTTCCAGCGGGACCTACTTCTCAGGAGGGGCGGTCTTCAATGCCGCAGTAGCCCTGAGACAGAAGATCATCACTGCCGCGGCCCAGCTGCTCGGAGAGGCTGAAGATGAGATCACCATAACCTATCCGCAGACAGCTGCAGGCAAGACCGGATCGGTCACCTTCGCACAGATCGCCCATCAGTCTCAGAGCGGAGAGGGCAGCGGACACCTGATCGGTACCGCATCCTTCACCTGCGAGAAGGCAGCCTTCCCCTATGGGGCCCATTTCGCTCAGGTATCGGTGAACACCGAGTCCGGTGAGATCCGGGTGGAGAAGTATTATGCGCTGCAGGACTGCGGCACACCGCTCAATCCCGAACTGGCAGAGGGGCAGATCTACGGGGGCGTGCTGAAAGCGATCGGCCATACCCTCTTCGAGGAGCTGATCCTTGATGAGCAGGGGAAGTGCCTCACCACCGATCTGGAGACCTACGGGATACCGATGATCAACGACATCCCTGATGATTTCCGGGTGAAGCTCATCGAGACCTGCGACCCGCACGGACCGTTCGGCAGCAAATCGGTCTCAGAGATCAGCATGAACGGGGCAGCCCCTGCCATAGCGAATGCTGTCCACGATGCGACAGGCATCTGGATCAGAGACTGGCCGATCACACCGGAGAAGGTGCTGAAGGCATTAGGAACCTACTGACATACACACAAGGAGTAACACCATGGATATGACTGGTAAAGAACTGATACAACAGATCCTGAGGCATCAGGAGGTCCCGAGACCTGCATGGGTCCCCTATGCGGGGATCCATGCAGGAAAGACTAGAGGCTATACAGCGATCGAAGTGCTGCAGGACCCTGACAAGCTGTTCGAATCGCTCATGGAAGTAAACCGGCTCTACAGCCCCGACGGACAGACGGTGATGTTCGACCTGCAGCTCGAGGCGGAGATCCTCGGCTGTTCTCTCGCCTGGGTCGATAACAATCTGCCCTCTGTCGTCTCACACCCGCTTGCAGATACCGATGAGATCCCCACGTATCTGCCCGGGAAAGAGGACGGCCGCCTCCCGATGGTCTGGAACGTGATGAAGAGATTCAAAGATGCTGTGGGAGACCACACGGCGCTCTATGGGCTCTTCTGCGGGCCGTTCACCCTGGCCTCCCACCTGAGGGGGACGAACATCTTCATGAACATGATCAAACGGCCGGAGTACCTCGATACCCTGCTTGCCTACACCCTTGAGGTCTCGAAGCGGATGGTCGACTTCTACGCCGAAGAGGGCATGGATATCATCGTCCCGGTGGACCCGCTGATGTCTCAGATCTCCCCCAAACATTTCAAACGGTTCTTCCTCGAACCCTACAGCGAGCTCTTTCGCTACATACGCAGCAAACAGACCTTCAGTTCGTTCTTCGTCTGCGGTAATGCGATCCATAATATTGAGCTGATGTGTGCATGCGGTCCCGATTCGATAGCCATCGATGAGAATGTGAGCATGATCAAGGCAAAGCAGATCACCGATTCCTATGATGTGGTGCTCGGGGGGAACATACCGCTTACCACGGTCATGCTCTTCGGCAACCAGCAGGACAATATGAAGTACACGGTGGATCTGCTCGATGAGATCGAAGCTGCCGGGCTCTCGTGCACAAAGAACCTGATCATAGCTCCCGGCTGTGACATGCCTTACGATGTACCGCCCCAGAATGCCGTAGCGGTCGCTCAGGCCGTACAGGAGCCGGAGCGCATACGGAAGCTGGTGAAAGATTACAGCAGTACCACCTTCAGTGACCTGGAGATAGACCTGCCGAACTACCAGTCCCTGAAAAGACCGCTGGTAGAGGCGTTCCTGCTTGATCCCATCGCCTGTGCCGCCTGCACCTATATGCTTGCTGCAGCACAGTCAGCAGCTGATATTCTCGGTGACGAGATAGATTTCGCAGAGTATCGGTACAATACGGCAGAACACATCGCCCGTATGCAGCAGCTGCAGATCTCCTGTCTGCCGAGTATCTACATCAACGGAGAGCTCGCCTATCCTTCGATCATCCCGAGTACCGAAGAGCTCATCGAGAAGATCAGATCCTCCATGCCCTAGAGGCCTGCACAACGGAAAGGACTCATCACGAAAGACGCTCCGGGGAATCCCCCCGGAGCGTCTCCCATACCCCCTGACCTGCAGGATCCTGAAGAATTGTGTACAGAAAGGCTGCACTGCCGTTGACTTTTCATCACAGCTGTCATATTGTTCATTTTCGTACTATTCTATTTCTGACAGTCTGTTTTCGGAGGTCTCCATGCAGAAGAATGCTGGTGACAGAGTTGATTCGTTTCAGCTCTTCACCGAACTGTTTCCCAGACTGATCCATTCAGTCATGCACGGCTATGAATCAGAGGTCGGCCGCAGGCTGGGGCTCAACCATTCACAGGTACAGACCCTGGTGGTACTCAACCGGAAGACCATCTTCAGGATGAGTGATCTCTGTCACAAGATCCATCTGAAGAAGAGTTCGGTGACGTCCCTCGTCGATTCCCTTGAGAAGCTCGGCTACGTGCTGCGGGAACGACCGCAGGATGACCGAAGAGCGGTCGTCGTACGCCTCACGGAGACCGGGATGACCACTGCAGCAGCGTGTCAGAAGGAGATCCAGGCACGGTTCGCACAGAAACTCTCCAGCCTGAGTGACAGCGAACAGCAGGAGCTGTGGCACTCTCTGGATACGATCAATACCATCATACTGAAAATGGAGCATATAGACGCATGAAAGCAGCCGTACAATCAAAAGATTTCATGGGCACCCAGCCAATGGGTTCCCTTCTGGCCAAACTCTCGATCCCGGCGATGATCGGCATGATGGTGAATGCCATGTACAATCTGGTTGATACCATATTCGTCGGGCAGGGGGCAGGACCGCTCGCCATCGCCGGTCTGAGTATCGCATTCCCGGTGCAGATGCTCATCGGGGCATTCGCCCAGATGTACGG
>JAIPFY010000019.1 GCA_021736385.1 Spirochaetia bacterium
ATTCTTCAGCGATTGGTATACGAGGGTGCACATTACTGTGTAAACCGAATTCTGGAACCGCCGTGGTACGGGTCCGTATGCCCGGTGGTGTGGAAGGACGAGGAAACTAGGGTTGCCTAGTTTCCTCTCCTATCCGATTCCATACTGACCTGATAGCATCCATGGTGCCTTGCCATAGCTGCATCAGCAGATCGCAGCTGCCATGGTTCCCTCATCATACCGCCGACTTCAGATATCCAATCGATGTATGTATCCGTTCGTTCCGAATAACGGGGTATGAGCCCTTTTTGTTTTGTGTCAGCATAATGACCTCTGCAGAGATCCTGAAGGTTCGTTCCGCTCTCAAGCTGATCGCACGTACGGTATCACTCGTGGTGCGGGGAGCAGTCCGTATCAGCTGCTTGAGGACTTGGTAAGCCAGACGATACCGGCTTTCTTGGCCTGTTTCTTGAGTGATGCAAGGACATTGCTCAGTTCTTCCAGCTTGCATGGCCCGTTGACATCGTCATATCTGATCGCAGCAGCGCATACGGTCATGAGGGGGAAATCGGTTGCTATCCCATTTCGGTCGATTGCAGTGATGAAGCCTCTGCTGATATCCTCAGAATCGTAGAAGGACTGGACTTCGGTGTTGAATCGTTCGACGATGGTGCTGATCAGCAGATGGGCCTTCGTATGGGGGATCATGTGAGAGGGGAGTATGACGAAGAAATCATCTCCTCCTATATGACCGATGAATTCCAGGTCCCCGGCAGCCGCGTATCGTTTGAGCATCTGAGCGAACAGCCCTATGATGCGGTCTCCGAGTCTGAATCCATAGTGATCATTGAATGCTTTGAACCAGTTGAAATCAAAGTAGCATACGATGGTACGTACCAGATCTCTTGTAAGCAGGCTGACCAGCACCCGTTCGATCTCCAGGTTGCCCGGCAGCTTCGTAAGTGGATTCAGATCTCGTGCGACAGCGATGTCGCGTTCACTGATGATCTTCAGCAGGCTGTAGGTATCAAGGATCCCGGCGTATCTGCCGTTCTCTGTGATCATCACACAGGTCGTGTTCTCTGCATCCTTTATGATGCTCATGATACTATCTATGGTCGAGCTCTTCTCGATACAGAGGACTCGGGTGATGAAATACTCCAGCCCCTGGTGCAGCAGTAGGTTCCTGAAGATGGAGATGCCGTGATAGGAGAAGACATATCGTCTCATGGTGCTCTCAGACAGGATCCCCAGCGGTTCCCCACTCGGCCCGATGACCGGTACATGCAGTACGGCTTCTTCGTTGCGAAAGCTATCTAGGATCTGCTCTGCACTCCAGTCAAGCCCGATCGGTTCGATCTCCTGTATGGAAGCATACAGCGGATATCTGTTCACATCACATGACCTTCTCTGTCCTTCTGCCAAGGGGCATACCTCATAGCGATCGGTCAAGACAGCAGTATCTTCAGATGGCCGCTGTATGAAGTATCCCTGCACATAGTCACACCCCAGATCCCGGCAGGCAGAGAACTCCTCAGCTGTCTCTACCCCTTCGGCAATCACTTTTGCCCCATTGATATGAGCAAGGCGGGACAGGTGCTCGACGAACTGTCGTTTCCTGAGGGTCTTGTGGATATCCTGGATATAGTATCGATCGATCTTGATATAGTCCGGCTGCAGTTCATACATCAGTTTATAGCCGGCATAGCCGGATCCGAAGTCATCGATCGCCAGCCGTATGCCGAACTCTCGATAGGAGTGGGCGGCTTCCGTGAGGACCCCATAGTCCTCACAGGCATGATGTTCGGTGATCTCATAGCAGATCCTATCGGGTGCCATACCGCATTCGAAGAGGGTGTCTATCACGAACTGGTGCTTGTTCAGGACATATTCGATCACCCTGATGTCCGTATTATAGAACATGATCGGCTTGCAGGCCGTATCCACTGTAGAGAATTTCTTCAAAGCTCTGCAGAACAGTTCGTTGTGCAGTTCCAGCAGCAGTCCCGATCCATAGCCCCAGTCAAACAGCTCTTCTGCCGTTGAGAAGCTGCTTTCCCCATAGCCGCGCAGCAGGGCTTCGAACCCGATGCATTCTCCCGAGATGGCGCTGATGATCGGTTGGAAAGCATAACACAGTCCGGATGTGACCTCTCTGACATGATTCAGTCGTTGAATGTTCATTACAGCAGAACGTACCTGAGTGAGATCAGGATCATATGAGATCTTCATGAATTATCAGAGAATTGTGTGTCCTGTAAGCATTGAATCAGTGCAGTCCCACCGGGAATGGAGACGGACGTGCAGTGCCCTTCGGTGCTGCACATCCGTCGATGGTCTTACCGCTTTCGCAGCTTATTAAGTTCTTTCTGTCTCTTGGCGATCTGTTTCCACCGCTCTCTCTCTTTTCTGGCACTCTGCTCATCGAATCTTCTCTGGACATACCGGATCTCTTTGCGTATGTCCAGATACTGTTCATATCGTCTCTGTTCGAGTTCGCCGCAGGCCAGTGCCGCCTGTACCGCACAGCCGGGTTCTCCTTCGTGAGAGCAGTCATCGTAGCGGCAGTGCTGTGCCAGCTCTTCGATATCGCTGAAGGCAGCTGCGGTACTCTCCTCTCCTGCGATCAGCTGCAGCTCCTTGAGCCCCGGGGTATCGATGATCATGGCCCCGGAGGGCAGTTTGAACAGCTCTCTGGCAGTCGTGGTGTGCTTCCCTTTCTGGTCAGAGGTCCTCTGGGCTGCCGTCTTCTGCAGGGTCCTGCCGGCAAGGGTGTTGATCAATGTCGATTTCCCCACGCCCGAAGGTCCCAGCAGAGCTGCGGTGGTTCCCGGTCTCAGTACAGCCTCCAGTTCTGAGAGGCCTTCGCCGGTGCTGGCACTGATACTGAATATGCGGACCCCCGGAGCGCTGTTGACTGCCTGCTGCAACGCTGATGATCTCATCTGTGCGTCAGCAAGGTCTGCTTTGTTGAGTACGATGATCGGTTCACTCCCGCTTTCCCATGCCAGTGTCAGATAGCGCTCAAGGCTCCCGGGGGTGAAGTTCCTGCCGCCGTTCAGACCGAAGACCAGCGCGGTGATGTCGATGTTCGCGGCTGATACCTGCTCCTCGGTCCTGGATCCCGGAGCCTTTCTCGAGAACTGGGATGAGCGCTTCAGCACCTGCTCGATGATCCAGGTCTGAGCCTCCTGCCGGCAGAGGACCCAGTCTCCCACTACCGGGTAGTCAGAAGGTCGCACTGCAGTATACCGGAATGCTCCTGATACTCTTGCAGCTGCTTCCCCGCTCCCGCTTCTGAGGGTATAGAGATGACGGGTATCCCGTACCACCCGTGAGGGGCTCAGGTATCCCTCCGGGTACTGCAGGTACTGCTGTTCGAAGAACCTGTTCCAGCCCCAGCTGATGAGTTCCTGGTGTTCCTGTTCGTTCATATCGTCCTCCCGGTCAGCATATCGACAGGGAAGGGCAGTGCTGAGAGTGCCCTGGCTGCAAGCAGGTAGAGCAGCAGTTCATTATCATCAGCAGCGATCCTGTTGGTCCTGAGGAAGCCGCAGGATGTACATCTGTGGATGATGGACCACTCATTCGAGGGTCTTGCCCATACGGCGATCGGTTCCATGGGACCTCTGCAGCTGCTGCGGCGGTCTCCCGTCCTCAGATCAGCATGCAGGCTCCACAGGCAGGTCGGGCAGTGGTTACGTATCGTTCGATTCATATCAGTCGGTGTGACGATCGCTCCGCAGTGGCAGCAGATGAAGGGGCTGTCGGTAACGGAGGATTCGTGTGTGATTCTGGACATGGCATTCTCCCTGTATGTACATGATTGAACAATGAGTTGTCTGTAAAATGATGTCCTGTTCATGAAACACGTAGACAGATGTGTAGAGATGCCTGAGGATGTCAGCAGCCGTCAAGAGATCACGGCAGTAATGAGAAAGGATGTGCTGATATCAGGTCATTCCTGAACAGGAACACCTTTGATCACAATAGCTGACATGAACGCCTCCTGACTGATGGAATATTCCATAGTATACACCACCGGAGATGTGTCATCAAGTTCTTTTCTGCACTCGTAGAGTCGTATCCTGCGGAAGCAGGAGAGGTCCTCTTTCAGCTCACTGGCGGAACGAGTGATTCCAGAAGACCATGCTTGATGAGGGTATAGGCCATGAACCACATGATGATGGCTATCACCCGGTCAAGGATCTTCCAGGCCCGGGGGTCCTTGAAGATCGGGGAGAGGGCTCTGCCCCCGAGGCTGAGGGAGAAGAACCAGAGGAAGGATGCTGTGACAGCTCCTGCTGCGAAATATCCTCTGACAGCCTGGTCATACGTGCTGCTGATCCCTCCGAGCAGCACGATGGTATCAATATAGACATGAGGGTTGAGCAGTGAGACGGCTAAGGTGAACAGCACCGCTGAAGAGGTGCTCATCGAGTCTCTGGGGGTCTCTTCCATGCTCTTCGGTGCGAAACTCGCTGCGGCGTGCTTCCAGCCGTACCACAGCAGGAACAGGGCTCCTGCTGTGGATGCAGCAGCAGAGAGCAGTGCTCTGGAGGCTATCCACGCACCCGCACCCAGTACCCCGATGGTTATGAGTATCGCATCGGTCATGCTGCAGACCAGCGGGATGACCAGGGAATGCTCCTGTCGGATCCCCTGAGACAGGACGAACGCATTCTGAGCTCCTATGGCGATGATGAGACTCGCTCCAAGAGCAAGTCCCTGCAGGTAGATGATCAGCATCTGTTCTTGTCCTCCTTATCTCAGCGGATGCAGTAGGATATCAGGATGTGCCTCCATGGTATGCAGCTGCAGAGAGTTTCGAGTGAATGCACAACTGATTATCGCTGAATGCTTGTAGTGCAGGTTACTACCATGGTTGAGAGCAGTTGTACCATGAGGCACGAATCAGTTCAATATACATGTTTGAACCTCCTATCGAAGGAATAATCGTGCGGTTATGGGTGTGGTTAACAGAGAAAGATGCATCTGCAGCACCCATGTGCTCTATGCATTCAGGCCAAAACGTTGTACACCATGGGTGAGAACTAACGAAGAGGAAAATGAGAACGCCTCTGACAGCCTGCAGAGGCATGTCGGGTGAGCTGCTTCTCAAGAGTCATATGATGCCACATACGAAGAAACCGTTCAAGCCGGCACCCCGCAGATTCCATCCGAAGGGGATCACGGTGCTCTATGAGGATCACGATATTCTTGTTGTCGATAAATCCAGCGGACTGCTGACGGTCAGCACTGAACAGGAGAAGGAACACACAGCCTATTTCCTGCTCAATGAATATGTGAAGAAGGGGAATCAGAAATCCAAGAATCGGATCTTCATCGTGCACAGACTCGATCGAGATACCTCCGGGGTCCTGGTGTTCGCCAAACATGCTGCGGCAAAAGTGTATCTTCAGGAAGAGTGGAAGAACTTCGAGAAGACCTATCATGCCGTCGTCCATGGTGCCATGAGTGAGAGTGAAGGGCTGATCACCTCCTACCTTACCGAGAACAGCATCCATAGGATGTATTCGGTGAAGAGCGAAGCCAAGGGAAAGCTGGCACAGACACGGTACCGCGTGATCAAGGCTACCGATCATTACAGTCTGCTGGAGATCGGGCTGCTTACCGGCAGGAAGAACCAGATACGTGTGCACCTTGCAGAAGCAGGCTGCCCGGTGGTCGGTGATAAGGTATACGGGGAGAAGGGTACCGACCGGGGAGCCAAACGGCTGATGCTCCATGCATCATCCATAACCTTCAACCATCCTCACTCAAAGGAACGGATGACCTTCACTGCTCCACTGCCGCCGATCATGTCCCATCTGGTCAAGATCAAGCCGGAGGGGGCTCCTTCCGGCACACCGGGTCGTACCGGCAGCTGACAGACAGAAGTGCCCTCGGCAGATCTAAGGCGCAGGCTCTTTGTTCTCCAGAGCCGCTTTTTGTCGCGGTCACTGTTCCACCACATCCTTGAGCAGTCCGTACAGCACCCTCATGCGTTCTCCCAGGATCTCATCATCCTTGTGCAGACAGGCATCAAAGAGCTCGAGATCTTTTTCGATGTGTGAGTTCTCTGTGCAGATGGCCACATTCATGGCCCCTCCCTGCACTCCGATCCTATCCAGAAGCGGGTAGGATGGGTAGTCCTTCTCGTTCATGTGGTAGCGTTCGGTGAAGAAGAGTCTGGTCCTGCATACCAGGATCGCCAGGTCCAGCACACGGTGGAGCGGCATCTCCTCTGACTGTCTTGACCATTTCTCTCCCGTATGACGCCAGATCTTCGCCGATATATCAAGTTCTCCCCGTTCGCTCCACTGGGCCAGTCCCAGCGAGAGCCCCTTTGCGTCGGTGTGTTCAGCGCTCCTGCCGTCGACCAGGTCATAGGACTCAGAGACGATGACCGGCTTGTGTTTCAGTTCCGTAGGTATCTTCATGGTATGTTCCCTTTACAGATATATGTAGTAATCTACTAACATACTAAATTACTGCATTAGTAAAGTCAAGAGTCATGTCATCGTGCTCGATCTGGACGTGATGCATGCGGGAACATGGGCAAGCACACTGCGTGAGACGAGGTTGGCATGTCGGAGAAGTCAGATCCCCGGTGAAGGGTCCTGCCCTCTGGTGAAGCATGAAAGTATCTTGTTCGAATGAGGGTCGTGGTTCGCGACAGGGGTGTGGTCGGTTGACGTTTTTTTTACATGGTGACATACTACTGCAGAATAGAAGCTGCAAGTGAATGGAAGCTGCATGATGAAGATGCCTGTACGGCATCTTCGGTGCACCGCATAGAGAAAAAAAAGTTGTTCTTCTGCCCCAGAGCGAATGGAAGCAACAGGGATCCAGGAAACGTATATGAGTTCAGATACTGAGCATAGCCAGAAAGAAGTGAATACCCCGCAGCCGACCCGCTTTCGCATGACACATCCGAGGAGAGTCATTCTCGACTGTCTCAAGCAGGCAGCTGTCTATATGACAGCCGATGATATCTTCATAGCTCTGCATCCTGATGATCCGGGGATCGGACTGGCTACGATCTACAGGACCCTCAATCTCCTCGAAGAACATGAGATGATCAGCAAGGTGAATGTCGGTGACGGCCGTGCCCGTTTCGCCTATATCGAACGTGCCCCGAACTCGAACAACTATCATCAGCTGGTCTGTAAACGGTGCTTCAAGATCATCAAGTTCAACGACTTCTCCTATGAGGAGGTCCTGTGCATGCGCCAGTGTGAGAAGAAGTACAGTGAGATCTACCATTTCGCCATCGAAAGTCATGTGGTGCAGTACTATGGTCTGTGTGAAGAGTGCCAGAAGGCCGATGCACGAGAGCATGATCAGGCATCGGTCTGAGATCCTGCCGCTGCATGACAGAACTCTGACAAAAAAAATAAGCTAAAGAATATAAGTTGCCCCGTGAATTAGATTTCTGTTGAATAAATATGCAGGATTATGTATAAAAGAACTTGTATATATGGGATTCGACTCGATGTTGGATCAGTGCAGCCCCTGCGACACTGCCAGAAGGCTTGAAGCTCCTGTATATTGTCACGAATACTACTTATGGAGGGTGGATTGTGAAAAGAAGATTTGCTTTGTTACTGATACTTGTGGTCGCAGCAGGATTGCTGTTCGTCGGCTGCCAGAAAGAGGATGCTGCCGAAACAGCTGAGAAGGCTGCTTCGATCAAGATCGGGTTCATCGGACCTATGACCGGTGATTATGCCAACTACGGTACCCTGATGTCACAGGCTGTACGACTTGCTGTAGATGAGAGAAACGCAGCTGGCGGAGTCAAGGGGATCAATGTTGAAGTCGTCGTCGAGGATTCAGAAGGGACTGTCGAGAAGGGACAGGCTGCAATCGAGAAACTTGCCAGTGTCGACAAGGTCACCGGTATGGTCGGTGCGGTCTTCTCAGGTGTCTCGATCGCTATTGCCCCGAGAGCTCAGGCAGAACAGATCGTGATGATCTCACCCTCTTCGACCCATGCCGACCTTCCGGGGATCGGTTCATATATCTTCAGGACGGTCCCGAGTGACGCTCTCCAGGCTAAAGTTGCCGGAGCTTACTTTGCAGAAGAACTCGGCATCAAACGACTTGCCGTACTCTATGTGAAGAATGACTACAGTCAGGGTCTATATGAAGAGGTATCCAAGTCCTTCACCGCTCACGGTGGGGAGATCGTGGCTGTTGAGACTGCACTTCAGGGAGATAAGGACTTCAGGACCCAGCTTACCACGATCAAAGGTGAGAACCCTGAAGCGATCTACATCCCCAACTACGTTGCGGAGATGGCTCAGATCCTTGGACAGGCCGCAAGCCTTGACATGGACGTGCAGTTCCTCAGTGCCGATGGCTTCTCAAACCCTGAGATCTTTGACCTTGCCGAAGATGACACCAATGGTGTCATCTACACAGGTCCGGTCGACGTAGATGTTACCCCGGGATCAGCCGGCTTCGTTGCTGACTATGCTGCGAAATGGGGTGTAGAACCTGATTCATTCTCAAAGAACTCCTACGATGGTGCCAACATCATTATGGACGCTATTGAGAAAACTTACAGCGGTACCGGGGCTATCGATCGTGCTGCCGTACGTGATGCAGTAGCTGCGACCGAGAACTACGCCGGAGTCTCCGGAGATGTGAGCTTTGCATCGAACGGGGACCTGATCGCTGTACAGGGGATCTTCCAGGTCGTTGATCAGAAACCCGTACAGATCGGTGTCTACACCGTTGATGGAGAGGATCTGGTCAAGCTTAAATAAGTACGCTGCCATCCAGGGGAACGGATCCCGGCACCTTCGGTACCGGGGTTCGTACCTGCGTTGTACATATGAGAGCTCTGTGCCTATAAGCCTTGATATCACATAATGGGGTATCAAGGCTTATATGCATATCATGCGCGAATAACAAAGTCTACAGAGATTACCGGCCTTCGTCCTGTACGTCGGTTGTGTTGCGAAGGAGTGATATTTTGGGATCGATCTCAGAATTTTTTCAGCATTTCCTCAATGGTCTTACGCTGGGCGGTATATATGCTCTTATAGCTCTTGGATACACGATGGTGTACGGGATCCTCAAGTTCATCAACTTTGCCCACGGTGAGATCCTGATGATTGGCGCCTACTCAGGTCTGTTTCTGTTCGATTATTTTCGAGGGGATCTGCCCTACGGCCCCCTGCTGATGATCGTCTTCTTCGTTGCGATGCTCATCAGTATGGTCATCAGTGCCGTACTCGGGATGAGTATCGAGAAGATCGCCTACAAGCCACTGCGAAAGGCCACACGGCTGGCACCTCTGCTCAGTGCTATCGGGGTGTCATTCATTTTGAGTAATCTGGCGGCCTTCTTCTGGGGGACGAAATCACGGAAGTTCGATTACCCCTTCGACAATACCGCCTATAAGATCGGTGATGTCGCGATCACACCCCACCAGATCCTTATCCTGGTAGTCTCCTTTCTCATGATGGTGGCGCTCAAACTCTACATCGACAGGACTCGAATGGGTAAAGCCATGCGGGCGACCAGTCTGGATCAGGATGTAGCTGCTCTGATGGGTATCAATGTCAATCAGGTGATCAGTCTCACCTTTGCCATAGGATCCGCACTGGCGGCCACCGCCGGTATCCTCATAGCCCTGGACTTCAAGGTCTACCCGACCATGGGAGCCATGGCAGGGCTCAAAGCCTTCGTGGCTGCTGTCGTGGGAGGGATCGGTAATATCACCGGTGCCATGATCGGGGGGATCCTGCTGGGACTCCTTGAGACCTTCGGTGTGGCAGTCCTGGGGATCCCGCAGGGATTGAAAGATACCATAGCCTTTGGGGTGTTGATCCTGATACTCCTGGTAAAACCTGAAGGGCTGCTTGGAAAAGCAGAAAGGGAGAAGGTGTAGTATGCTGAGTTTTCTATTACTGATACTGATCTATACCGGACTCTACGCGATACTTGCGCTGGGTCAGAACATCATAACAGGAGTCACCGGCATGCTTTCGCTCTGTCAGGCCGGTTTCTTCGCTATCGGCGCCTATGTGACGGCGATCCTGACGGTCTCCTACGGGGTGAGCTTCTGGCTCACGATCCCCCTTGCCGGTCTCTTCGCGGCTGCCGCCGGGGCATTGGTCGGACTTCCGACCCTGCGGCTCAAGGGTGACTATCTTGCCATAGCCACACTGGGTTTCGGAGAGATCATCAGGAATGTGATTCTCAACTGGGATTCACTGACCCGCGGCCCCATGGGGATCAATGGGATCCCCATGCCGACGATCTTCGGCATGACCATCAATCCCTATAAGAAATGGGGGTTCCTCCTGCTGGTCTGGGTCTTCGTGACGATCTTCTACCTGCTGCTCAAACGGCTCACCCGTTCCCGCATGGGCAGGGCACTCGAGGCTATCAAGGAGGATGAGATCGCAGCATATGCCATGGGCATCAACACGACCCGGTACAAGGTGTGGGCATTCATGGTCGGAGCCTTCGTTGCAGGCTGTGCAGGGTCCCTGCAGGCAGCCTTCACCCTTTCGGTCACCCCGAACACCTATACCTTCATGGTCTCGGTCATGGTCCTGTGCATGGTGGTCCTCGGAGGGATGGGGAACCACATCGCAGTGATCTTCGGTGCCCTGATCATACAGCTTGCTGCGGAGTTTCCCAGGCTGCTGGGTATCTCGAGTACGGTCCCCCCGCAGTTCAAGCAGATCGTCTTCGGCCTGATCCTGGTCTTGATGATGATCTATCGACCGCAGGGGATACTGGGACGCAAGCGGGTCAACTATGATCAGCTTACCGGGACACTCGAGCAGGAATCTCTGCTCTTGCGAGTGCGACGTATCATCAGAATAGGGGTGAAGAGATGAGCCTGTTATATACCACACAGCTGACTCGTGCCTTCGGCGGGGTCATCGCTGTATCAGATGTAGATTTTGCCGTTGAGAAGCATTCGATCACCGGTCTGATCGGACCGAACGGTGCCGGGAAGACCACGCTGTTCAACAACATAACCGGTATGGATGTACCTACCTCAGGGAAGGTATTCTTCAAGGATGAGGAGATCACCGGGATGCCTGCCCACAGCATAAGCAGGCTGGGTATCGCCAGAACGTTTCAGAATATCAGACTGTTCAAGGAGATGTCGGTACTGGAGAATGTCATGATCGGTCGACACTTCAAGACGGGGAAGTCCATGACCTCCGGGAGACTGCTCAATGCCGTGCGCAGCTATATCAGCATGAAGGGTGAGGAGAAGGCCATCTATGACACTTCAAGAGAGTGGCTTGAATTCTTCAATCTGGACAAGTTCCGCAATGAGAGTGCCCGGAATCTGCCGTACGGAAGCCAGCGTGAGCTGGAGATCGCACGGGCTATGGCTACAGAACCGGAACTGCTGTTCCTCGATGAACCGGCAGCCGGTATGAACCCTCAGGAGACCGATCGACTCATGGCGACGATCAGACGCATCAGGGAGCAGGGCGTGACCGTCCTGCTGATCGAGCATGATATGAAACTGGTCATGAATATCTGTGAACAGATCACGGTACTGAACTACGGGAAGAAGATCGCTTCCGGGAATCCTCTGGAGATCCGGGAGAACCCGCTGGTCATCGAAGCCTATTTGGGGAAAGAAGAATGAGTGAATTATTGAGAATAGATGATATAGCAGTGAAGTACGGGAATATACAGGCACTCCACGGGGTGAGTATGAAAGTCGACGAGGGAGCTGTCGTGAGTCTTATCGGCGCCAACGGAGCGGGAAAGTCGACACTGCTCAAAGCCATCGTGGGGCTCGAACCTCTGGTAAGCGGTTCGATCCAGTTCCAGGACTCCCTGATCGCTGTGGCAGCACGTGATACCACACAGCATTTCCGATTCAGAAAGAACCATGATATACTGACAACGGACAAGATCGCTGAACAGGGCATAGCCCTGGTACCCGAAGGCCGAAGGGTCTTTGCAGACATGACGGTGGAAGAGAATCTTGATATGGGAGCATTCATGGTACGGGATGATAAGCTCACGGCTCGAAAGAAAGAAGAGATGTATGAGTTCTTCCCGATCCTCAAGAGCCGCAGGAAGCAGAAGACCCGATCCCTCTCCGGTGGGGAACAGCAGATGATGGCCATCGCGAGAGCCCTGATGAGCTCTCCGAGACTGCTGCTGCTCGATGAACCAGGCCTCGGTCTGGCACCGCTGATCATTCAGGACATCTTCCAGAAGATCGCCCTGATCAATCAGGAGGATAATGTCACGGTCTTTCTTGTCGAACAGAATGCGAAGATCGCCCTTCGGGCCTCTACGCATGGATATGTCATGGAGAACGGCAGGATCGTGCTCTCAGGACCGAGCGAGATGCTTCTTGAGGATCCGAAGGTGCGGGCAGCGTATCTTGGTGAGTAGGAGCAGGTTTCGTGCACAGCCGGGTAGACAGCGGCTGAACCACTATTGATCTATGGAGGTCAACTATGATCGTTGGACACAGAATGACACAGAATCCTGTGACGATACGGCAGGATGTGCCGGTTGCAGAAGCACAGCGGATCATGCGGCAGGAGAAGATACACAGACTCCCGGTGCTCGATAAGGATAAGAACCTTGTGGGGATCGTCACGGAGAAGGATCTCCTCTACGCTTCCCCGTCGCCGGCAAGCACCCTTGATGTCTATGAGCTGAACTATCTGCTCTCGAAGCTCACCGTCAAGAAGGTGATGTCCACACCGGTGATCTCCATACCCCCGGACACCGTGATCGAAGAGGCTGCACGAGTGATGGCCGACAATGACATCGGAGGGCTCTCTGTGGTCGAACAGGGAAAGCTGGTAGGTATCATCACCGAATCAGATATCTTCAAGATCTTCATCGAACTCTTCGGTGCAAGAGAGCGGGGTGTCAGGATCAGTATGCTCGTACCTGTAGAACCCGGCGAACTGGCAAAGCTTGCCGGTTCGATCTATGAGAACGGCGGTGATATCATCTCCTTCGGGACATTCCTGGGTACCAGCCCGACAAACGCACTGTGTGCCATGAAGGTCACAGGCATATCGAAAGAAGAAACCATACGGATCCTGACCCCGCTCGTACAGGAGTTCAAGGATGTGCGAGAGGTCTGATCATGGATTTTGGTGATATACTGACACAATGGGAAACTGACCGACAGTCAGAAGGAGCGGCCTGTGACGAGGGCCGCTCTTCGTATGAACAGCAGCAGGGCTTCCGGCCGACGGCGAAGCAGCTGAAGAAGATGCGTCCCCAGCGGACTCTGGACCTGCATGGCTGCACGGTCGCGGAGGCGCAGGAACTTGTCCCTGATTTTCTCCGGGCGGCCTCGAAAGACCGTCTGTCCAAAGTACTGATCATCCACGGGAAGGGCTACCACTCCAAAGAGGGCCGTGCGGTCCTTCCTGAAGCCGTCCATGCCTGTCTTGACCGTTCACCCCATGCCGGGGCACGGGGTGTCCCGGAACGGGCGCTCGGTGGGACCGGTGCAGTCTGGGTAGCGGTAAAATAATAATAGACCCGTATGGTACGGGCCTATCATATAAGCACATGAACTCTATATATGGTACGTGAAGTCGTCTATCGTTCTCTATAGATGATTCTGCCTCGAGTGAGATCGTATGGTGACAGTGCGACACGCACCTTGTCACCGGGAACTATTCGGATATAGTGTTTTCGCATCTTTCCTGACAGATGAGCAAGAATCAGATGTCCGTTCTGCAGTTCCACTCTGAACATGGTGTTCGGTAATGATTCTTTTACGATCCCTTCGACTTCAATAGCTTCTTCTTTAGCCACATTTCCTCCTGTTATCTATGATCATATACGAGATACGATCATACTCAGACACTGCAAATAGTATGGTATGTGTATGCTTTTGTCAACCTCGCAAGATGCATAGGTATCAGCGTGTATCTTTTGGAAAAATACAAATTATAATGTGTGCAGAGGCCTGTGAGCCGTTGACAATGGCTTTGAAAAGGTATACAAGATTGCATCATGTATTTTGATGTAGAGGAGGATTCCCGTGGATACACAGTTCATAGCAGAGATGGAACAAGTGATCCTTGCTGAACGAGATGAGATCATCAAGAAATTCATCTCAGAAAGTGAAGATTTCAGAAGGATCATGAACGGGATGGATTCGAAGGATTTTGGTGATATCGCAGCAGACGATGTGGCTACCAAGAAGATGGAAGCGATAAACCGCCATGATTCAAACAGGTTAAAGCAGATAGACGGAGCACTCAGTCGAATCCATAGCAACAGATATGGTCGCTGCCTGCACTGCGGGGCTCGCATACCGGAAGACAGATTACGGGCTATCCCGTATGCTGTCTACTGTATCGAGTGCAAGAACGCAGATGAGAAGGCCAAGCGAATGGCACGTGCGTAAGACATACAGCGTTCACTGAACATACAGCAGGCTGCCAGTCCTTTCGGGGATCGGCAGCCTGCTGTAGTTTTATCTGCTCCTGAGGTCAGCAGCTCTGTGCAGCCTATGTCAGGAACGGATTGTGGCTTCTCTCGAAGCCTATCGTCGTAGGCCGTCCGTGTCCGGGATACACCGCTGTCTGATCAGGTACGGCTGCCAGGAGCTCTCTGACGGATCTCAGCAGCTGCTGATGACTGCCTCCCGGGAAGTCGGTACGCCCGACTGAGCCATAGAAGAGCGTATCGCCAGAGAACAGCACCTGATCCTCCTTTCGGTAAAGACAGATCGAACCGGGGGTATGCCCGGGGGTGTGAAAGACGGTGAGTCCGCACATCTCAATCAGCTCACCATGCCGAAGGGGTCGTGTTACCTCAGGCAGGCGGGAGATCTGCCGGGCAGCAGCCTCTGCCATCTGCGGTACCAGAGACTTCAGGTCCTGCAGCTGGTGAGCGATCCCGCTCTCTCCCATGAAGGGACACTCATTTTCGTGCACATAGATCTCGATCGGGCCGTAATAGGCGGCAAGATCACCGGCAGCCAGGATATGATCGAAGTGGGTATGGGTCAGGATGATCCCTGAGACCTCCATCCCGCTCTCGTTCACCGCTGCGATGATACGCTCGGATTCATCGGCGGGATCGATGATGAACAGGTGCTGTCCATCGGTACTCACCAGATAGCAGTTCGTCTGCAGCATGCCCAGCGGCAGCGTGACCAAGAACATCTATTTGGTCTTCGATCTGGCGTAATTCACGACAAGGGCTCTTCCCTTATAGGACAGGCCGTTGAGCTTTTCGATCGCCTGAGCGGCTTTTTCCTTGTGAACCGACACGAACGAGTAGTTCTCCAGAGTCTTGATCGTGGATATATCCTCATTCTCCAGTCCAGCCTCTGCCTTGAGCAGACGGGCGATATCCTTGGGGTAGGTCCTTCGGTTCTTGCCGATACCGAAGAACAGGGTTGCGGTATCCTCTTCAGCTATGGTGGGCACGGCAGCCGGTCTCGGTGCAGAGGATCGTCCCTTCGAGGTGCTGAGAAAGGTCCTGAGCAGATATGCGGAAAAATATCCTCTGCGGTAGAATGGAACCTCTTTTTTGATCGCACGTTTGAGCTCGTTGAGTTCTCCCGGATGAGCATCTTTCTCGATCTCCCTGATGAGCATCCTGATCTTCTCTGATACCGTTTCCTGGTCGTTCGATGCAGTGAATTGTCTGTTCATAGTGAAGTTCTCCTCAATGGTTGGGAATGCATGGTGGTTCTCAGCTGTGACAAAAAAATGGTGGACCTCGGCGGCAGCGGGGTTCACACAGCCGGGAAGGGATGAGTTCTCAAGATGGTCCGGCAGACCGGCATAGATGATATGTCCGGCTTTCTCCGACAGGCTGCCGGCCTCTGAGAGTACGACGGTCGCAGGTAGATTCGTTTCGGTATGGGTACGCAGATAGTCTGTGAACTGGTGATAGAGCGCGGGGTCCTCACAGAGGATGTACGCACGCTCGAGGTGGTGATCGATGATGTACTGTGTGATCAGATCGGGTGTGATCGACTCCAGTACATGCCATGTCGCCTGGGCAGGAGCTGTGAGATCACGGTCTGTGATGACTTTCGGGTTCTTCAGAAGCTCGCCGGCAGATGCTGAGAGGCGGTCTCTCTGCGTGAACAGCAGTTTCTTCGAAGAGCGTGAGAGCTTTGCGGTGATGAACAGCAGATCGTTCTCAAAGCTCTCGATCGAGGTCTCCGTGAAATGTTCAGGCCGGAAGATCATACAGGTCTGTCTGACCTGCTCGAGCATGATGTTCTTCCTTCTCATATGATCGATGAGTCTGCGCGGGGTGCTGATCAGGACCGGCGCACAGCCCTGAAGGAGGGGGAGGTCCTGTTTGGGATCAGAGGATGATCCGATGATCGCAGGCTGGGAGGGTCCTTCCCGGGAGGCGCAGCATACGTTGACCGCATCGACGGCATACGTGAGCAACTCCTGGTCGATGAGCAGCAGAGCATAGGGGGTACATAACCTGTGAAGCCTTTCGCTGCCGGCTTTTGCCAGAAGGTAGGTGAGTGCTGTGGAGAACGCATCGAACCCATGTGCAGAATCAATGAGGATATCTCTATTGCGAGAAGATGCGAGCTTCTGGACCGCACTCAGCAGCACCGGCTCCTCTGATCTGTATGGTGATGCATCGCATACCGCGATGGCATTCGCCGCTATTCCATTGAATCGCTCTAACACTCTTTTAATAATCCCATACCGTTGATTTTAACAGGATATAAAGAGTCAATGGCTTTGTCAAGAAACCTCTTCTATGCTACTATGCTAAATGGGTTTTCCTCGTCTGCAGTAAGGAGAGATTTATGGAAGAGGCTCGCACGAAGATTGCTGAGTTGAAACATGCTTGTGCGACATTGGATGAACAGCTTGCGGTAGAGTATCGGCAATTCGGGCAGGCGGTATATGAGAATACCTATCGTGATGATTCTCAGCCCATGATCGATGCCAGGACGTGTGTGGCTGAGAAGAAAGCTGCTGTAGATGAGATCCAGAAGAACATACATCATATCGAACAGGCGACAAGTGCCTCAGAGACCGCTCGGGAAGAGATCACCAAGATAGAACAGCGTCTTGCCTCTATCGAGTACGAGAAGAACTCCCTCTACAGCCGTATCGGCGTCATCACCTATGAAGAGTATGCTGCAGGTGCCATAGGTGAGGAGTTCTCACTGCTGTTCACCTCCATCACCCATCAGAATGCCGAACTGAGCAGATATCAGAAAGAACTCAAAGAGAATGAACTGCGGTATGTCGCAGCGTCGTTCTTCGAGAAGATGTCTCTGAAGATGAAGCGGAACAAACTCAAGGCCGAGATGGAGAAGATGGACAGTGCCCGTGAGGACCTCTTCAGGAATGCGGGTAAGCAGATCTGCAACTCAGAACTGATCAAACGGGTGAAGAGCAGGAATGCCGCAGTCATATCAGAGGATTTTTCCCGTCTTGATCAGGAACGAGACAGGATGTATGCCCTGCTGGAATCACGGAAGATCGATCTGAATCGTAATCAGGATGTACTGAGCCAGTCCGGCATCGAGACCCCCGATGTGGTCAAGAAAGTCCGTGAACTCGGCAGACGGCTCGATAAGGCCCAGCAGCTGCTCGATCAGGAGTACGCCGTACTCGGCAAGGCCGCCCTGGGTGATGAGGGGTATGTCGAGGAGCTGCAGTCACACGAGGATGTCGCGAAGGTCCTCTCAGAGATCGACCGGCTGAACGGCGAACGCAGGGAGATCGAGCATCAGCTCAATCGTCTTGAGTCTGCCCTCAGGATCAGGGAACTCGAGTCTGCCATAGATGTCGACAGGCAGAAGGAAGTACGCATCAAAGGGCAGCTCGATGCTCTGAAGGGACAGCTCGAGGAGCTCGATCACCGCATAACTGCCAACAGGAAACACATCGCATCTCTGAAGCAGGTACTTCTCGATGATGAGCCTGCTGACCGTGGAACGCCCGGTGAGCAGTCCTGAGCATGACCCATCTGCGGCAGGGACCGGAGCGTCGGCTGAGGCTGATGGGACGCTGAGAGCAGCTCCTGCTGCTCAGCAGGAACTGTTCTCACCACAGGAGCTGCAGAAGAGCCAGAAACGCACACACACCAGCAAGAATCGCTCTGTCACCAGGACCGGTAGTACCTCAGGGCTGCCTGATGCCGCAAAGAAGGCCATAGGGGCCGCACTCTCGGGTGAGGCAGTGACACCGGAGCCTCCCTCTTCCAAGGGAATCAAGACGCAGCAGAAGGTGTCCCGAAAGCGTACTCCTGCAGCTTCCACTCAACGAAAGCGCCCTGCTGCAGCTCGAAAGAAGAAGAGCATGTCAAAGAAGGCTATCACCGAACGACGTTCTACACGGCGTTTCGTGATCGCTCTCGCCCTGACCCTCCTGATCGCTGCAGTGTCGGTACTGATCATCACCAGTGGCAGGGATCGGGCACCCTTTGATCCTGAGAGCCTGTCCGGTACCGATGTCAGCAGCAGCCGGACCTTCGCTGAACGGCTGAACGGATCCACCGGAGCCGGTACGTTCAGGCTCCTGAGTACACCCGAAGAGCTGCCGAAGGATCACAGGCTGGTCACGATCGCCTCAGGATCCACCGCTTCTGATGTCTGTGACCGTCTGGAAGCTGAAGGGGTATTCAGCCCGAGGGCTTCAGGGCAGCTGCTTGCCTATCTTACCGAGCAGGGCCTTGATACTCGCATCAGATCGGGGGTCTATCTGATCCCCGAATCGATCAGCATCGAACATGCTGCCCTGATGCTCAGCAAGGGGTTCTCTGATTGGGCGGTGCTCTCCTTCTATGCCGGGATGACGATCTCTCAGATCGATGATCACCTCTCAGCGCGGGGGATCATCGGCACAGGAGAGTTCCTCACTGCAGCGGAAAGCACAGCAGCAGCTGAGCACCTTGCCTTCAGTGAGGGGTTCTTCTTTCCCGACGTCTATGCGGTCACTATCGGTCCGCAGACCGCACAGCTGCTGGCTCAGGCCATGCATCGTGCCTGCGTACAGGAGCTGCACCCCTATCTTGAGGCTGCCGCCTCACGGGGCCTGAGTGCTGAAGAACTGATCATCATCGCATCGATGATCGAGCGTGAGACTGCCGACCCGTACGATATGCCGATCATCTCTTCGGTCATCGCGAACCGGATCGATCAGGGCATGCCGCTGGGCATAGATGCCACCACGCGGTATGAGAGCGGTGACTGGTCCGGACCGATCACACTCGAACAGCTGCAGGCCGATACCCCCTACAATACCCGAAGACGCCCGGGACTCCCTCCGACCGGCATCTCGAATCCCGGACGTGATGCCCTCGCTGCAGCGGCTCTTCCGGCACAGACCTCCTTCCTCTATTACCTGCACGACCGGGACGGTATCATGCACCCCTCAGAGACCTATGCAGAGCATCTCGATCTCGTGCAGCAGTATCTTCGCTGAACAGGAGTTCGTCCCTTTCTCATAAGATCCTCACAGCCTTCTCATCGATATTTTGTCATATGCTCATAACCTCCTCATATCCTCTGGCTAGAGTACGTGTGACCAACAACACAAGGAGTTTTTCACATGAAAAAACTGACAATGACATTAGTACTTCTGATGATGCTCTTCTCTTCCTTCCTGATCACCGCTGAGGGGGTGCAGGAACAGGCGATGGCACCTGCTGCCGTACAGCAGGAACAGGCGAAATATGTGATCCTGCTGATCGGTGACGGTATGTCCACTGCACAGATCGCAGCAGCTGAAGCATATCTCGGAGCACAGAGAGGGGTCATGACCTCCCCGATGAGCTTTCAATCCTTCACTGCTCAGGGCTTGACGACCACCTATGCTTCTGATCGATTCATCACCGATTCAGCTGCAGCCGGTACAGCGATCGCCACAGGCTCGAAGACCTACTGCGGTGCGATCTCCGTCGATGAGAGCGGGACACCGCTCAAGACGCTGGTCGAATATGCTCAGGATCTCGACCTTGCTACCGGTATCGTATCCACGACCCGGATCACCCATGCGACCCCTGCAGTCTTTGCCTCACACAACGTCTCTCGTAATGAGGAGAATGACATCGCAGCTGATATGGCAGACAGCGGTGTGGACTACATCGCAGGCGGCGGATACCGGAACTTCATCGGTGCTGACAGAGGCCTGAAGACCAAGAGGACCGATGGTGTGGATCTGATCAGTGAGATGGAACGTCAGGGCTACCGCTCATTCGTCAGCGAATCGATGACCGACACCTTCCGTTCTTGGAACCCGAGAGCAGGGGAGAAGGTCGTTGCACTCATGGGAGCTTCCCACCTGGACTATGCCATCGATGAGGCACATCAGCCGACGCTCGCAGAACTCACGGCAAAGGGTATCGATCTGCTCTCGAAAGATAAGGACGGCTTCTTCCTGATGGTCGAAGGCGGTCGTATCGACCATGCCTGCCATGCCAATGACGGGATGACCTCCATCGGTGACACCCTGGCATTCGATGAGGCGGTACAGGTCGCTGCAGCATTCTATCAGCAGCACCCGAACGAGACTCTGGTGGTCGTCACCGGAGATCATGAGACCGGAGGACTTACCCTCGGATTCGCCGGTACCAAATACGAATCAGCCTATGGGATGCTCGGAGATCAGAGCATCTCCTATGAGAACTATACCTACGGTGAGTTCGCAGCCTACAAGGCCGCTCATACGGTACAGGATGCTGCTGTCACGGATCTGATCCCCTCTCTTGAGAGCAACTTCGGACTGTATGATATGTCAGAGAGCGAGATCGCTCTGCTGCAGTCAGCGCTCGAACGGAGCCTGGGAGGCGAGGTGGTGAAGTCGACCTTTGCCGATGACTACCTGCTCTACGGCGGGTATGAACCCTTCGTCATGGAAGTCACACACATCCTGAACAGACGGGCAGGACTCGGCTGGACCTCCTATTCCCATACCGCGGTCCCCATCGCCACCTTTGCGATCGGACAGGGAAGCGATGCCTTCATGGGGTACTATGACAATACGGACATCTTCACCAACATTTCAGCGATCATGGGTGTAGATACCCTGTAATCATCAAGCATCCCGCTCCCGCAGATGCGGGAGCGGGATGCCCTGCTGCAGAAGGGATCGTTTTCTGCAGCAGGGTATCCCCAGCCATATGTCAAAGGACGCTATCATGCCTGCATATCTCATACCTGCTACACGAAATCGGATCAACCTGATCTTCACTCTGCTGCTGGCAGGAGTGACTGTTCTTCTGATGCTCATTCCCGTTTCGATCGGCAGGGCACTGCCGATCAAGGACTCCCCGGTACGCGTGAGGATCCTCGAAGTGGATGATACCCATATCGAACAGTACGGGATCGTGAAGACCGGGAGTCAGAGACTCTCTCTGGAAGTCCTCTCAGGGGCCTTCAAGGGTCAGAAGGTCTCCGGGGTGAATATGCTCATGGGGAAGATGGAGTTCGACACCATCTATCTTCCAGGAGACAAGGCATTGGGTACGCTCTATACCGATGCTGATGGGGACCTCTCGAGCATCACCCTCACTGGATACTACCGCCTGGATGCCGAACTCATCCTGCTGGGGATCTTCGCCCTGTTCCTGCTGCTGTTCGCCGGGATCACCGGGCTCAAGGCGCTCGTCTCATTCCTCTTCTCCGGTGTGATGATCTGGAAAGTGATGCTCCCGCTCTTCCTTGCAGGCTATGATCCGGTGTTCGTCTCCCTCTCGGTGGTGATCGCCGTATCGGCAGTGATCCTCTTTCTGGTGGGAGATCTCTCACAAAAAGGTGCTGCGGCATTTCTCGGAACGGTAGCGGGCGTGCTGATCACCTGTAGTACGGCTATCATCTTCGGATCTGCCTTCCGTATCAGCGGCGCTGTCAAACCGTTCGCTGAGACACTGCTCTATTCGGGCTATCCCCATCTTGATCTGACGAAGATCTTCCTCGCGGGGATCTTTCTGGCAGCGTCGGGAGCGGTCATGGATATATCGATGGATGTAGCCTCGGCGATGGAAGAGGTACAGCTGCACCACCGGGGGATCTCCAGGAAGGACCTGATCCTGTCAGGGTTCAGGGTAGGCAGGTCGGTGGTGGGCACCATGACCACTACACTGCTGCTTGCCTATTCAAGCAGCTATATGGGGCTCCTGATGGTCTTCATGGCTCAGGGAACGCCTCCTGCACAGATCTTCAACCTCAGCTATGTGGCTGCAGAGATCCTGAACACGATGGCCGGCAGCTTCGGTCTGGTGGTCACCGCTCCTGCGACAGCGATCATCGCAGGGATCCTCTATACCCGGAAGCATCCTGCACCAGCAGAGACGAGAGCTGATACACCTGCCCCTGCTACCCTCGAGCCATGATAGAATCCCGCTCTCATAGCTGTTCAGCCCTGCGGTCTGCAGGGACCTCTCCAGTCCTTATAGAAGCTGTGCAGCTGCACAGCTTCTCCGATCGAAGGAGACTCCCCTGAGTTGGTGCACGCACCCGCTGGAGAGGTGATGGCTTGTCTCTGTGGGCAGCTGGCCGTCCAGAGGTAGCATGATCCCCCCCTGGGGCCTAGAAGAATCCGTAGAGAGTACGCTTTTTTTCGTGACAAACTGGAGCTGTCAGGCTATAATCACACCCAACGTCTGTAGTCGAGGAAGTGGAGTGAGAATCTCCCACGGACCCGCCACTGTGAATGGGAACAAATTCACGTATACCACTGGACAGCATATGTCCGGGAAGGTGTGAATACGGCTATACCCATAAGTCAGGATATTCAACGACAGACCACTATACTATGAATCAGCTTCGCGGATCGAGCTGTGATAGACCTCAACCCTACGGTACATGGAGTTTTCTCCATGTGCTCAGTGCAAGGCTCATCATCAGCTCCTTTTGAAGCAAAAGGAGTCTCTTCGTGCACAAGAACACATCTGTTCAGACACTGGTACTTGCCGTACTGGTGATCACCCTCTCTGTCCTATCGTTTTCCGGGTGCGACCTGCTGACCCGGGAGTCTATCAGCGTCCAGGGGGTCTGGCGGCTTGCCGGTACCTTTGGGGATGAGAAGTGGGAGATCTCAGATCAGGAGATCAGCTACTACAGCAAGGATCTTGACGAATCCTGGGCCCCTGTGGGGGAGTATATCCTGCGCTACCGCGCCGATGTGATCACCTATGATAATGACCAGCTCAACGGCGGAGATACGCAGTTCATCACAGGTAACACCCCTGCAGTTGCCGGGTATGCGGTGATCCGGTATACCGAAGTGGTCGCAGGGGGTGATACGAGTAATGGTGAGGTCGGCCGGTTCAATGTCTTTCGCTGGGCGGTATCTGCAGGAGATACTCAGAAGAGGGACTTTACCCAGGGGGGCAAGTACAGCGGTACCTGGGGGACTCCGGACTATGATCTGCTTGATTTCGACACGGCAGCAGAAGCTGCGAACGGGGCGACGGTGGCTGAAGGGTATTTTGACTTTGCCAGTTCCGGTGCTGCTCCCTTCGTGGAGGAGTGATCGTGGGTAGGGGAACCTGTGGGCCTGCGGGGTCCGGCACTGACTGCAGGATGCTGTTCCTGCTGCTGTGCAGCATATCAGCTGTGCTGATCTCATGTGATCTCATTGCTCCTGCAGGCAGGGACCCCTATCTGACCGAGGTCTTCGAGTACGTCTACGGACCGGGGCAGCATGCCGGAATAGTCACTCCTGAAGACCGGGAGCGGATTCTCGGCTCGAGTGATTCCTATGTGCAGCTCGGAGGCTGGGGCGGCTATATCATAGCGGGGTTCGATCATCCGGTCGAAGACCAGCATGAACGGTTCAGTGGATATGACCTGGCTGTCTATGCCCAGGGGGGAGTCGGTAACGAACCGGGGGTGGTTCAGGTGATGGAGGATACCAACGGGAACGGACTTCCCGATGACATCTGGTATACCATCGCAGGAAGCGTCTACGAAACCGAAGGCTATGTCCAGGAGTACACCGTCACCTACTACCGCCCTGAACCGGAATCTCCGATCAGCTGGACTGATGACCGGGGCGGAAGTGGAGTACTGCTGGACGGGTACCAAGGCGACAGTTCCCTCTGGTGGTGGGAGTATGAACAGAGGGTCCCAGGATCTGCTTCGTCGGTACAGGTCGGGACCGATCCTGAGGGGCAGATCTATTGCAGCTTCTCCGGGGTCCTGCTCCCTGATGCCAGGTATCAGGCGACTCCCGATGGCAACTGGGTCGATATACCGGATCGGTATACCAACGGGTATGCTGAGGTCTATGATGCACAGGACAGCTTCATGCTGCCGTTCGGGACTGCAAGAAAGCGTGCAAATATCTTTGACATCTCAGATGCGGTAGCTGATGACGGGGGATCGGCAGGGATCTCCTCGATCACCTTCCTGCGCATACAGACCGGGGTGTTTCAGCAGACCGGCTGGCTCAATGAGGTCTCCACGGAGATCTGCGGGGCGGCAGATCTCTCTCTGCTTCCCGGTATCGGGGAGCTGGAGCTGTGAGGCCGCTCCTGTCTGCCCTCACGCTGCTGATCCTGCTCCTGCAGCCGATCAGTGCTGCCGGGAGCAGCGAACTGAGCTCTGCCGATCTGGCAGAGGTTGTCACACAGTCTCCTGAGCCCGTCTCCGTGGCTGCTGTACCGGGCACGCTGCTGCCGGTCCCCGAAGGGCAGGAAGTCCCGATGGGGTACCCCAGGAGTGTCGGGGTGCGGGTGCCGGTGCAGCAGGTCGCGGTCCTGAGCCCCCGTGCTCTGCCGTTCTTCGAAGCGCTGGAGCTGGATGACCGGATCGTTGCGGTCTCTGACTACCGCTCGGTCCTCTCGAGGCGGCTGGTCGAGCGTATCGACGAAGTCGCTGTGTGTCCCTGGGATACCCCCGCTGCCCTTTCGGTACTGGATGCTTCTTCAGCAGATCTGATCATCATCGATGAGCAGATGAGCCCCCGTCCGGTCCTGCTCATCCCGGTGATCACCCTGCCGGCTGCGGCTGCTGATCCCTTCTCCCGGCTTTCGACCATCCATCTGATCGGCAGCCTCTTCGGCAGATCAGAGGAGGCCCGCATCTGGTATGATCAGGCTCATGATGCCTATGGGCAGCTGCTCGAATGGGCAGAACACAGCAGCCGGGAAGCACCGCAGGTGGAGTATACCGGAGAGGACGCGGTACTCTTGAGCATGTTCACCGATGCAGGGGCCTCCCTGAGGCAGGTCTCATCGGGAACCGAACAGCAGTTCAGCTTCCGTGCAGCGGGCACGTCCCAGTGGTATACCTGTGACAGGCGGCTCAATGCTCACGGCTATGCTGATCTTGAACATTCAGCGGTCATTCACCCCCAGTGGCTGCTCGAAGATATCATCCGCATCCTCTATACCGATTTCGAACCGTCAGAACTCTACTATATCCAGCTTCAGGCGGATACTGACTCATGATGCGATACAGAGCCCCTGGAGTCGTGCTGCTCCTGCTGCTTCTCGCAGCGTACCCGGGCTACGGGGAGCCTGAGCGGTTCACGATCACCGGCGAGCTGCAGCAGGTCGATGTGAAGAGCCATGCCCAGCAGCTGCGGATCATCCCGGTGGATACCGCTGCTGAGCGTTCTGCCGGTTCCGTGGCGGGGCTGCTCGAACAGACGGCGAATGTGACCGTATCGGCTTCTGGAGGGCCTCTGCAGCCTGCAGTCATCTCGCTGCGAGGGTCGAGTGCTGAACAGGTCCTGGTGCTGATCGACGGACGGAGGGTCAATTCAGCACAGGGCGGCGGGGTCGACCTCTCTGCGATCCCCCTGATACAGGTCGATCATATCGAGGTGATCTCCGGCGCGATGAGTGCTCGCTACGGGGAGAATGCTGTTGGCGGGGTGGTGAACATCGTCATGAAAGAGGCAGCGGGGGATCGCCCGTACTGGAGCAGCAGCTACAGCTATGGTTCGTGGAACACGCATACGGGCTCTGCCTATCTTCAGGGCAGGATCCCTCTCGGTCCTGAACTCTCCTCCGGCCGCTTCGAGCAGGGCTTCGATTACACGATGGGGTTGAACCTGCTCTTCACTGATGCCGATTACCGGTATGAACGGCTGCTTTCAGCAGCGGAACTGATCCGTACCAATGCCGGCGGGAGGAGGGGCAGCGGGATGCTATCACTCGGCTGGGATATATCTCGGACCCTGGGTTTGAGAGGTGAGGTGGACCTGCGTATCTCAGCAGATGAGAAGGGGGTCCCCGGTACGATAGAGTTCCCGTTGGAGCATGCCCGTATGGCCGATGAGCGAACCAGTCTGATCGCTGGATTCTTCTATGAGCACAATCCGATCGCCTCTGCAGCCCTTGAGATCGGTGCTGCCCATGCGCTGCGTACCTATGATCCTGACAGCTCCTCCGTTCTCGGGAGCGAGGAGTCGGAGCACCGGAACAGCAGCTGGAGTGTCGAGCTCAGCGGGGAACGTACCGATGATCTGCGCGTGGTACGCAGCCGGCTGACCGGAGGGCTCTCCTATCGGTATGATCATCTGAACTCATCTGAACTGCTGCAAGCTGATGATGGGGGACATGCAGAGAGCGGTGAGCTCCATCGTTCGCTCTACGGGGTGTATGTGCAGTCTCTCATCGAGCTGATGCCACGAGCGGATGGGTATGTCCCGCTGACGATCAACCCTGTGTTCCGGTATGATCTGAGCGATCTGAGGTATCGACAGGCAGGCTATGAGCGGCAGGATCAGCACAGTTCCTGGAGCATAGGAGCGATCGTACCGCTGACGGGCGATCGTTCTGCCGTACTCAAGGGGAACGTCGGGACCGCCTACCGGGTGCCCTCGTTCGATGATCTGTTCTGGCCCTCCTCGGCCTTCGCTGCAGGGAATCCCTATCTGTCCCCTGAGCGTGCACTCTCAGGGGACCTGACGCTGCATCTTGATCTGCATCGGATGCTCAGCATCGAGGTGACCTGCTTCGGAGAACGGGTCGATGATCTTATTCAGTGGAATCCGTCGGGTACCGGTCAGTGGACCCCGCAGAACATCGGGAATGCCCTGATACAGGGGTGCGATATATCGGCTGCGGGAGTATCTGATGACCTGCTGCCCGGACGCTGCTCCTATGCTGCGAGTTACAGCTTTCTCCGTGCGATAGATGCCACGTTCGCCTCTCCGGTGTTCGGCAGACAGCTCCCCCGAAGGCCTCTGCATGCAGCGGACCTGAACCTCTCCTATACCCCGGACGAGGCTCTCTCTGTCTCGCTTCATGCCTCCTATGTCGGGTATCGCTGGTATACCGCACAGAATACCAAGTATCTTTCTGCGTATCTCACCATCGATGCAGCTGCCGAGTGGGATGTGAGCCCCTCGCTCTCGCTGCTCGTGCGAATCGATAATCTCGCCGACGTCTCCTATGTCGATATCGCTGACCTCCCGGTCCCCGGCAGGGCCTGTACGCTCACGTTCACCTATTCCCCGATCCCTCAGAAGGAGAATCGATCATGAACACGTCTCTGCTGCGCTCTGGTACCGTCGGTATGCTGCTCATCTGGGCAGCTCTGGTGCTCACCGGCTGTGATCCGGTAGCTTTTTCCTCTTCGAGAGACGGCATCCTGCCCGATCTGCATCATGAGCTCTTTGTCGTGCATGCCCGGGCGGAGAGCATCGGGGTGATCGATCCCCGGTATGCGGGGACCGACCCCGCATCCTGGGGGGAGTATCTGGAACCCGACTCCTATACCATCGCTCCGGGGATGCAAGTCCCTGACCTGCGCCCTGCACAGATCTATCTGGGGAATGACGGCAACGGTGTCGTACTTACCGGAAGGGCTCCCAATGAACTGACTGCCGATCAATCTACCGGAAGGCTCTACTGCGTCAATTCCCTGAGTAACTCCCTCTCGGTGATCGATGAGTCCACACTGGAGGTGACCCGTGAGATCGATATGGGGATCGGAGTCAATCCGTGGTCGCTTGCGATCGATCAGGATGACTCCTCGATCGGGTATGTGACGGGATTCGTCTCGAACAGGGTCCATGCCGTCGATCTCGATACCGGGGAGCAGCTCTGGGAGGTCGATCTCTCTGAGCTGCCAAGCGGCAGCACCGGCCCCGAGGGGATCGTCTGGTTCGAGGGGATGCTCTATGTCGGGATGACCAGCTATGCCGGCGGAGGTTTTGGTGACGGCTATATCGTCTCCATAGATACGGCAGACAGGGAGGTCTCTGAGTACCCTCTTGAGGCAGACGGGCTGGTCGGACGCAATCCTCAGACGCTGCTGGTCGATGCACATGAGCGGACCCTGCAGGTGATCTGTACCGGGGTGAACGGCGGTGAGGGCAGTGATGACGGGTCGGTATTCATTATTGGGATCGACAGTGAGGGGGCACTCTCCCATCAGAAGCGGCTTTCTCTCGGCGGATCGCCGGTGGTCGGCAGCAGCTCGATCGATCCCCTGCATCGCATCGTCTATGCAGGCGGAGCCGGCAGGGTGACTTCCTACTTCATGGGTTCTGCAGGTGAGCCTGCACGGGTACTGCACGGTGCAGCTGATCCGATCATATCCGATGAGGGCAGGCTCGCCCTGTTCGGCGGGATCGCGGTCGATACGCAGAACGGGAAGCTGTTCGTCAGTGACTTCCCCCATGACCGGATCCTGGTGCTCACTCTGCCGGAGGACCCGCTCACAGCGGAAGCATCAGACTACCTGCTGCTCTCAGAGATCCCTGCAGCCCAGTCTCCGCAGTATCTGCTGCTGCATGATGAAGGGGGACGGTAGGTGATGAAGCGATCCATGATCACCTTCCTGCTGAGTATCGTGGTGCTGGCAGGCTTCGCCGGATGTGCGAGCTCATCTCCGATCAGTGATGATTCTCTGCTGCACTGCTGGATCCTCTCACCGGATTCCCAGATCACCAACACCCTCTATCTTGCATCCTATACACAGCAGATAGATGATCTGCTGCGTTCACAGGGGTCTCTGCGGGGCTCCTATGCCGCATCAGATGAGATCCTCTCTCTTGCTGTCGAGAAGGTACAGCTGCCGAAACAGGGGTTCAGCATCTATCCGGAATATGATCAGCAACGGCATATGACCTTCTGGATCCATCCGAGGCAGGAAACCCATCCGGTCCTGCAGGTCTCGGTCGTCTCGAAACTCGCAGAGGATGAGCGGGTGAGCGGGGTATCGACGTATCGATGGGAGTATCGCTGGCAGCTGGCACTGGCACCTGAGCATCAGGAGCTGCCGGTAGATCAGCTGATGGAGCTGTTCTTTTCCCAGATGCTCGAACAGAGCACGTTCACCCGTACGGAGGTGTATGATCGACGTTGAGGTCCGTATCGTGCTGCTGTCGGTTCTGTTCTCTCTGCTCCTGCACCTGATGGTCCTGTTCCTGCCACTGGATACCACTGAGATTCCCGCGCAGGCAGGAGCTTCGGTCTCTGCTCTGGAGGTGGCCTTCATCTCGCCGCAGCCAGCGCCTGAAGAGCTTCCGCTGCGTTCTGAGCGGCTGCGTATGCAGCAGTACCGCGAAGCTGCTGCTGCACCACCGACTGAGAGCGCTGCAGATCGTCCCGGCAGCTCGTTCGTGACTGAACTACCGTATGGAGGACCTGCATCAGCAGAACATGACTCTGGCAGGGAAGAGCCGGTCCGGTATGAAGAGGATCGGTCTGTGAGCCTCTCCCCTCAGCAGCCTGAGCGCAGCACTGCGGCTGCAGAGCACGTGCCCGATCCTCCTGCTGCTGAGGTACCGGTCTTTCCCGGGTCCTCAGGCAGGAGAGGTGAGGTGCCCGGAAGTGTCTCAGAAACACGGCTGCAGGCAGTAGAGAATCTTCCTCAGCAGGTCTCAGTAACCGCTTTCAAGGACCTTTCACCGGGCAGGGACCTGCCGCTTCCATCCTATCCTCCCCGGGCGCTGGAGCATGGGTACAGCGGGACCGTCATCGTCGAGATCACCATCAGTACTACCGGGGAGATAGCTCGAACGAGGGTCATCGCATCCTCAGGCTATGAGCTGCTTGATCGTGTCTGTACCGATACGATCGACCGGCTCTGGTCGTTCGATCCTGCTGATACGGTCAGGGTCACGCAGAAACAGTTCGATTTCACCTTACTGCCATGAAACAAGGAGTCACCTATGATAGAGATGATAGCACGAGGCGGTGTCCTGATGTATGTCCTGCTGGGGTTCTCCGTGCTCTCAGTCGGCCTGTTATGCCTCAAGAGTGGGGAATATGCATATTCACGCATCAGCAGGAGTGCTGTCCATCGGTACCAGAGGATCTACCGCACAGGGGGGCTCGATTCCCTGATCGAGAGCTGTGAATCCGGGCATGCCGGATATGCTCCTATCCTGCGTTCCCTTCAGCACTCCCTTGCCTCAGGTGTCGAGCTGCAGCTGACTGAGAAGGAGGTGCAGATGCAGGGTCTCGAAGGAGTGGAGACGGCAGAACGCCATCTGCATCTGCTGGGGCTGATCGGGACGATCTCCCCGTTGATCGGGCTGTTCGGTACCGTCCTGGGGCTCTCACGGACCTTCTTCGATATCGCATCGGCGACAGGTGCTGTCGATGCCGGGCTGCTTGCCGGAGGGATATGGGAGGCCATGATCACCACGATCGGAGGACTTACCGTCGGGATACCCGCTCAGATGGGGTATCATCTACTCTCACGGAGAGTGGATTCCTGGGCGCTTGCGCTCCAGGTCCTGATCAACGGTATCCTCACAGATCATGAGCGAGAGGGACTGTCATGATCGATCTGAGCTCCCGGAAGGCACGAAGGCGTCCCTCCCTGATCGGAGATCTGACACCGATGATCGATATGATCTTCCTGCTGCTGATCTTCTTTCTGCTCACCTCCCTCGCTGTGGACCCGGCGGTCGATATCGAACTTCCTGCATCGTCGACCGGACGAGTCACCGGGCAGCAGCTGCAGCAGGTGCAGGTACTCTCTGCCCGGTCCTACCGGTATGACCGGTCCGTATACACCCGGGAAGCGCTTGAAGAGCTCCTGCAGCTGCAGCTGGAACAGGGAGAGCTCTCCCGTGCTGAGCCGTTGTATATCCAGGCTGACAGGAGCATCCCCTATGGCGATCTGATCACGGCACTTGAGCCCTTTTATGCCGCCGGGTTCGTGCGGATCTCTTTTGTCATCGAGCAGGTACCATAGATGAAAGCGCCCCAGATTCATTGACAAACAGTCTGAAGGGATCTATGATGTATACAGAAATGAAAGCACTTTCATACCTGTATACATCGATGTTCCGGAGGACATATGAGCAAGATTGCCACGATCTATGATGTTGCCGATCAGGCCGGGGTGAGTATCACCACCGTATCGAGGTTTCTCAACGATCCCGACAAAGTCGCAGCCGGGACCCGCAACAGGATCGAGCAGTCCATGAACGAGCTGCAGTTCGTCCCCAGAGCGGATGCGGCAGCCCGTGCCCGCAAGGCTACCAGACGTGTAGGGGTCCTGACACCGTTTCTCACGGCGCAGTCGTTCGTTCAGCGGTTCGCCGGTATCCACGAGATACTCAGACCTGAAGGATATGAGCTGATCACCTATGTGGTCGATACCCAGCGTCAGCTCGAAGGCTATCTGTCGATGCTCCCGGTAAGCGGGAAGATCGATGCGCTCATAGCGCTGGCACTTCCCATCGAAGATGAGGATGTCCAGCGGTTCGCCTCTCACCGTATTCCCCTTGTCGCCATAGAGGTGCCCCATCCGGAGATCCCGAGGATCACCATCGATGACCGGCATGGAGGGGAACTGGCAGCCATGTATCTGGTGAGCAAGGGGTACCGTCAGCCGGGGTTCATGGGTGAGATCGGAGAACCCCCCTACAGTCTGCATGCGACTGAACATCGGCTCGAGGGCTACTCCAGAAAGCTATCGGTGCTGGGGTATCCGATGGATGAGGAGCACATCTGCTTTCATCCCTACGGCATGGAAGCAACCTATACCGCGGCGCTGGAGCTGCTGGCAAAACCATTCAGACCGGATGCCCTGTTCTGTGCCTCCGATTTCCAGGCTATCGGTGTGATCAGAGCTGCCAGGGCCCTCGATATCCAGATACCCGCAGAGCTCGGAGTGCTCGGGTTCGATGATATCGAGGTCGCTGAGTATATGGAGCTGAGTACGATACGGCAGTCGCTCGATCATTCCGGTCAGATCGCTGCAGCGATGGTCATAGATCTGTTGAAGAACCGCCAGCAGCCGGTACGCGAGGTCAAACTCGAGCTGCATATCGTAGAACGACATACCACGTAGAAAAGCGGAGAATCGATGATGAGAACACATATGCAGATTCTTGAGACGATGCTCGGACACCTCGCCCCTGATACAGACCATGCGGCCTGGAATCAGTTCTCACAGCGACTCGAGCAGTATTTCCCCAAGCTGTTCACCTATCTCAAAGAGCTCTATGGAGGGGATGATGACTTCCTCTTCTTCCTGGAGGACCTGTTGGCGGCGATGTGGGACTCTGATCAGAGACGATCGGTATCCCTTCGCTCACGGGATCTGAAGCATGATGCACGAAGCAGGTGGTTCATGAGTAATGAGCTGGTCGGGGGGATCTGCTATGTGGATCTGTTTGCCGGCGATATCGCGAAGCTGATCGATCGTCTTGACTATATCGAGGAGCTGGGGATCAACTATCTGCATCTGATGCCGATGTTCGCCGCTCCTGAAGATGAGAATGACGGCGGGTACGCCGTCTCCAGCTACAGGGCACTCAGCGATGATCTGGGCAGTATCGATGATCTGCGCGCCCTTGCAGAGCAGATGCACCGCAGAGGTATGGTCCTTGTTGCCGATTTCATCCTCAATCACACCTCTGATCAGCACCAATGGGCGAAAAGCGCATTGGCGGGTGATCCCTTCTATGCTGACTTCTATTTCATCTTCCCCGACCGGTTCGAGCCTGATCAGTATCAACGTCACCTCCGCGATATCTTCCCTGAGGTGCGTAAGGGGAGTTTTACCTACCATCAGCAGTTGGATGGCTGGGTCTGGACGACGTTCAACTCCTTTCAGTGGGATCTGAACTATCAGAATCATGATGTGTTCCTTGCCATGGCAGGTGAGATGCTCTTTCTTGCGAATACCGGGATCGATGTCCTGAGGTTCGATGCCGTGGCTTTCACCTGGAAGGAGAAGGGGACTCGATGTGAGAGTCTGCCGAAGGCCCATACACTCGTCCGTGCGTTCAGGACCCTTGCACGGATCGCCGCTCCCTCCATGGTATTCAAGTCGGAGGCGATCGTCCATCCTGAAGAGGTCCTGAGCTATATCGACCCTGACGAGTGTGAGCTCTCCTACAACCCGCTGCTGATGGCGACCTCCTGGGAGGCGCTTGCCGCAAGGGATCCGAAGCTCCTTGAGAAGTCGGTGCATGACCGGTACCGGCTGCAGCATGGCTGCGCCTGGGTCAACTATGTCCGGTGTCATGATGACATCGGATGGACCTTCGACGATGATGATGCCTGGACGCTCGGGATCGATCCCCAGGGGCACCGGTCGTTTCTCAATGACTTCTATACCGGGAGGTTCCCTGGAAGCTTTGCCCGAGGGCTGCCGTTCCAGGAGAACCCCGAGACCGGTGACTGTCGTATCTCCGGGACCTGCGCATCTCTGGCAGGACTGGAGAAGGGGCTGCTTGAGCATGACAGGAGAGAGATCGATCTTGCTCTGTCGAAGATCGAACTGCTGTACGGTATCGCATGCACGCTCGGAGGTATTCCCCTGATCTATCTCGGGGACGAACTCGGCCGCTGCAATGATTATAGCTATGCCGATGACCCGGCCAGGCGCGGTGATTCCCGCTGGGTACATCGGATTGCCTTCGACTGGGAAGCAGCAGAAGACCGGCATGTCCCGGGGACAGTCGCTCATACGCTCTTTACGAAGATGAGAAGACTGATCACTGTCAGAAAACAGCTGCAGGTCCTTGCCGATGGTGCGCTCCATGTGCATCAGGGACATACTCCGCATCTGTTCGCGTTCGACCGGATGAATGCTGTGCACCGTGTCACCATCCTTGCGAATTTCTCTGACCGGCCGGTCTCTCTTGATGACAGCCGAATCGTCAGATCTCACACCACCTACCGGGATCTGCTTTCGCAGAGACCGGTACAGCGGGGGTCTGTGATGGATCCCTGGCAGTTCATGATCATTGAGGAGTATACTGATGGGAACTGAATGGCAACTGATCGAAGAGGGCTATGATCGGGCTATCCACGCAAAGCAGGAGAGTCTCTTCGCCCTTGGAAACGGGTATCTGGGGATGAGGGGGTTCTTCGAGGAACGGACTCCCGCATACCATCCGGGAGTGTTCATCAACGGGTTCTATGAGCTGGAACCGATCTCCTACGGGGAGCGGGCCTACGGCTATGCCGAGATGAATCAGACCATGCTCGATCTCCCCGATGCCCGGTTCGTCCAGATCGTTGCTGACGGTGAGCCGGTCCTGCTGCATACCGGTACCATCCACAACCAGAGGCGTATCCTCGATATGAAGGAGGGGGTGCTCTTCCGTGAGCTCGACTGGGAGAGTAGTGAGGGATCGAGGCTGGTCATCACCTGGGAGACGTTCATCTCCTATACCCATCAGCATACCGGAGCGGTGAAGGTGAGCGTACGCTCGGTGAGCTGTAATCGGGTCGAGATCCACTCCTCCATCGCGATGCCCTCCACCCGTACCGTGGATGCGCACGACCCGCGTGTCGGCACCTCCTCGGATACGCGCAATCTGCATCTTGAACAGATCACCTATGGTGAGCAGGCCCCGTATCCCCTGACCGCCGAGTTCTCCACGAAGCGCAGCGGGATGACCCTGTTCTGCGGTTCTGTGCATCATCAGATCTGTGCAGAGAGTACCTCGATGGTCCAGTATGATGATGAGCCGTTTCTCAGGCTGGTCTGTGCCTCTGAGTATCAGCAGCCGCTGTCTGTGACCAAACTCTTCTTCTATGAGACAGCGCTCTCTGCTGAAGCCGATGAGGCACGCAGGCGCATCTCCTCTCTGCTCGACGGGGCCGAGCATATCAGCTATGATGAGCTCAGAGCCGGTCAGCGCAGTCGGCTTGCAGAGCTGTGGGCCCGGACAGCTATCAGCATCCCGGAAGACCCCGAACTCGAGAAGGTGCTCCGTTTCGATATGTTCCAGCTGTATCAATCGGTGGGAAAGGACGGGAAACGAAGCCTTTCAGCCAAGGGCCTTACCGGAGGCGGCTATGAAGGTCACTATTTCTGGGATACAGAGATCTACGGGATGCCGTTCTTCACCTATACGCAGCCTGAGATCGCACGGGATCTGCTGAAGTACCGGATCTCCACGATCAGCAAGGCTAGAGAGCGTGCCGTACAGATGAGTCAGAAGGGGATCCTGTTCCCCTGGAGGACCATCAATGGGGATGAGGCCTCTGCCTATTACCCTGCCGGGACTGCTCAGTATCATATCAATGCCGATATCGCCTACAGCCTGATCACCTACTGTGATATCACCGGGGATGATACGATCATGTCCGAAGGCGGGGCACAGCTGCTCTTCGAGACTGCCAGGTTCTGGTATGATCTGGGGTTCTTCAGTGAACGCAGGGGCGGGGCCTTCTGTATCCATGAGGTCACAGGCCCTGATGAGTATTCAGCGCTGGTGAACAACAATCTCTATACCAACGTCATGGCTGAATACAATCTGCGTTCGGCAAGTGATCTCTACCTCCGTGCCTGTGAGCAGTTCCCTCAGCTGATAGAACAGCTGCAGGAGCGTATCGGACTGACTGCCGAGGAGCCTGCCCGGTGGGCAGAGGCTGCACGGAAGATGTATCTGCCCTTTGACCGGGAGCTTGCCCTCCATCCTCAGGATGAGAGTTTCCTTGACAGGGAGCGCTGGGATTTCGCAGCAGTCCCGAAGGATCAGTATCCGCTGCTGCTGCATTTCCATCCGCTGGTCATCTATCGGTATCAGGTGCTCAAGCAGGCGGATGTGGTGCTTGCCCATGTCCTGCTGCCTGATCGGTTCCCCTGGTATGAGAAACGACGCGACTTCCGGTACTATGAGGAGCTCACGACAGGTGACAGTTCCCTCTCTGCCTGTATCCAGGGGATCCTGGCATTCGAACTCGATGACCATCACAGGGCGCTGGAGCATGTGAGGACCACTGCCTTCGTCGACATGCATGATGTCAAGGGCAATGTACGTGATGGACTGCATACTGCCGCCATGGGAGGTGCCTGGATGGCTCTGGTCTTCGGCCTTGCCGGTATGAGGCGCAGCGGTCCCCGTGTCTCCTTCTCCCCGGTGACTCCCGATTCACTGCCTTCCTACTCGTTCGTGATCACCATACAGGGCAGCAGACTGTCGGTCTCTGTCACGAAAGAATACACTGGCTACCGCATCATCTCAGGACCTGATCTGCAGATCACCCATCAGGGGGACCTGCTGACCGTTCCAGCTGAGCATGCGGTGACCGTACCGACAGCCCCGGGGTTCAAAGCGGTGATCTTTGACCTCGACGGCGTGATCACCTCCACTGATATCTTTCACTACCGGGCTTGGAAACAGCTTGCCGATGAGCGGGGCTGGGAGTTCGACCGTGAACTGAATGAACAGCTCCGTGGTGTCTCACGAAGAGACTCCCTGCAGATCATCTGTCGTCACAATGGGGTCACGCTTACCGAAGAGGAGCTTCAGGAAGCCACAGACCGTAAGAACAGCACTTACCGCAGCCTGCTTGAGCAGATGGACAGTACGTCGCTGCTGCCGGGGTTCAGGGAGCTGTGTGCAGAGCTCAGAGCTCATGATGTGCGTATCGGGGTCGCCTCTGTCAGTCACAATGCTCCGTTCATCATCAGACAGCTGCAGATCGGACCGCTGATCGATTTCATCGCCCCTGCCGATCAGACGGCAGCGGGGAAACCCGATCCTGAGATCTTCGTCAGATGTTCAGAGCACTTCGCGGTACCCAGAGGCTCCTGTGCGGCCTGTGAGGATGCCTCGGCAGGGATCGAAGCGATCAGAGCCGCGGGTATGAAGTGTGTGGGGATCGGTGGCGCGGTGAAGGCGCAGGACTGTGATCTGCATGTCTCGGGAGTCTCCGAGCTCTCCTATGGTGATCTGGCAGCCCTCTGGGACTGATCTGCCTATTTCCAGTAGTCCTTGTCATGATCACTCTCTACCCCTTCGAGCAGCGGAGCTGGGTAGGGGGTGAACAGGGACTGATCGGCAAGTTCGGTATCGATCAGTTCGAGCCGCAGCAGTTCCCTGCAGGTCTCTCGTGAGATGATGTTGTTCCTGAAATCCTCGATCCTGGCTTTGAAATAGGTCTGATGCGTGGTGAAGGGGAGCATCTTCGTATAGAACGCAGCGATCGTCTCGACCGTGGGGTGGTTGTGCATGATCCGCCGGAGCAGGGACCGGTACTCGGAGGATTGAGGGTCTGTCTCATCGATGACTTCGAACAGCTTCGGGCCGTAGAGCATGAGCAGCAGTCGGTTGTCCTGATGGAAGGTCTCTTCCTGGTGGACCTCTGAGAGTTCACGATAGGCGGCAAAGAGAAAGAGGCGGGTGAGGAAGTTATCCTGTATGGTCCTGTTCCTCAGCCGGTCGTCTTCCTCTATGGGGTAGTCGGGGTAGCGCTGCATGATGGTGCCGGCAAAGAATCCGTTGCAGGTGTCGACCACGGGGGCTTTCTCGACGCCTGAATAGACTTTGATCTTCCTGATGCCCATCGTCGGTGATTTTGACTTGAAGATGAAGCCGTCCACATGGTCTGCGAGCTCTGAGATGAAGGAGTCAGTGAACGCATTCATGCGGTCAGTGAGATCCAGCCCTGTAGCCGGTTGTATCAGTCTCAGACTGCCTGCCTGCTTCACGATACGGATCGTATCGCGGGGAGTCCCCAGACCGATGGCTACTTCCGGGCAGATGAGGTGGTATTCCACGAAGGGCGCAAGGCCCTGAATGAACTTCGAGGGGACCAGAGAGCCGTTGTACCGGACCTTCTCATACTCCAGACAAGCACTCGAGACTACGATAGGGCGGGGTTGATATACCATCGTGAACTCCTGTTCGGTAGCAGTTCTACAGCGTGTTGTTTTCGAGTCGTGTTCTCAGTTCTCCAAGGATCGCAGTCGTTGAGGTGGTCCCGACGCGGGAGACACCCAGGGATCTCATCAGCAGGACGTCATCGAGGGTCTTGATCCCTCCGGCTGCTTTGATCTTCGTGGGAGGGGTGACGAACTCTTTCATGAGTTCCAGATCCATCAGGGTAGCCCCTTTGTAGGCATAGAACCCGTTAGGCTGTTTGACGAACCCGTATCCTGTAGAGGTCTTCACGTAGGGGACTTCCAGAGAGCTGCAGATCTTGCAGAGCTCTATGATCTCCTCCTCTCCGAGAAAGTCATTCTCGAAGATGACTTTCAGCAGGACGCCGCTCTCTTTGGCAAGCTGCCATATCGTCATCACCTCATATTCTATGAAATCCCAGTTCCCGCCCAGGGCTTTACCGACATTGATGACCATGTCGATCTCCTGTGCGCCGTCTGCGATGGCCTGTTCCGCCTCAGCTTCTTTCACCACGGTGTCGCAGTTCCCGTGGGGGAAGGATACCACCGTGCCGATCTTCACCGGGCTTCCTGACAGGACTGATACGGCAAAGGGCAGTGCATAGGGTTTGATGCAGACAGAAGCTGTTCTGTACTGCAGTGCCGTCTCGCATCCTTCGATCAGCTGGTCGTCGGTGAGTGCAGGATGAAGCAGTGAATGATCGATCATCCCTGCGATGTCGCTGTATGTGATTGCCATAACATGATCCTCCGCCTGAAGTGCAGTAATGTAGGTATAGTATATCATGAACTCATGATATGACTATACCTTTTTGGGGATCTTACCTGCGCTCTGCTGTTATGATTTGAGCAGTTGTCGGTCGCCGAACGCACGGTCAAGGACCAGTTCCACATAATCCTGCGGAAGATGGGTCATGTCTATGATCTCCCGGGGGTTCTTTCCCATCTTATGGAGTCTGAGGATCACCTGTCTCATGGATTCTCCGACTTCGATCAGATGTCCATCCGGGTCGAAACAACGGAACACCTGCTGATTCCAGGACTGCATCTCGATGGGATGCAGGAACGAGGTCTTCGCCTGTTCCAGCCGATGATAGTCACTGATGATATCATCAGATTCGAAGTAGACAGCCGAGTGGTGGTCTTCCGGCTGCCGGGCGGTGGTCTTCCCGGTCATCATCTCATAGTGTGAGGCATCGTGCAGGGCAAGCCCCCCTTCGAGCGTGACGTGTGTGCCGAAATCATGAATGATCTTCATCGAGAACAGGTCTGCATAGAATCGTTTGGCCCGTGAAATATCCTGTACCAGAAGCAGTGTGTGTTTCAGTCTCATCTGACCCTCCAAGTGTTCTGTATCCATGTGCATATTGCATATGATGCAAGTATGTAATCATACCATGTAATGAATATACTGTAACTGATTATCTATCGGCAAGCTTCCTGCCTATACTTCTCAAACTACCGGTATGCAGGTATACTCAGGCAGTACTGACGTATAAGAGGTAATGTCCCATGATGTTCATCCTGACAGTCTCCTTTCTCTTCCTTACCGGCTCTCTTGCAGGATGGGTCATCGAGGTGTTCTTCAGGCGTACGGTCTCCCAGAAGCGGTGGATGAACCCCGGCTTTCTCAACGGACCCTATCTGCCCCTCTACGGGTTCAGCACCGTAGCCCTCTACTACCTCTCCAGTCTGACCCTGCCCCTGATCGTGAAGCTCGTCGTGCTCCTCTGCGCTGCTACAGCGCTGGAGCTGATCACCGGTCTGCTGTTCCTGCAGGTGTTCAACATCAGGTTGTGGGATTATTCAGATCAGCTGCTCAACTTCCGGGGGGTCATCTGCCCGGTCTTCTCGCTGTTCTGGGGGATGCTCTCAGCCGTGTTCTACCTGCTGCTCTACCCGGTCCTCCATCAGCGGCTGGTATACATCCTGTCGCATCTGGAACTTTCGTTCTTCATCGGTGTGCTCTTCGGGGTGCTCATGGTGGATGTGATCCACTCCTTCGATGTCGCAAGCCAGATCCGAAGGATCCTCAAAGAGCGGGAGTTCCGTGTACAGGTCAATTACGAACGTTTGAAGCTCGAGGTGAGCAGGTGGGCCGGCGAACGCAGTCTGAGACCGCGAAGGTCACGCTATCTGTTCCCCTTCAGCGGCAGGCGGCGTGCAGGTATCCGGGATACGATCGAGGCTGAGATCCTCCGGATGAAGCAGGGAGAACGCAGCAGGAAGGGACTGCTGAAGATCAGGCGCATACTGAACAAGGTAGATGAACATGACCGATGATGTGTATACCGAATCGTACCGGGCCTGCCGTCTGTGTCCGAATCTCTGCGGTGTCGACCGCCTGAACGGAGAGATGGGTCTCTGCGGAGAGGGGGGGCAGCTGCGTATCGCCTTTGCCGGTATCCACAGGGGAGAGGAGCCTTGTATCAGTGTCACCGATCGAGGGTTCAGCGGCTCCGGTACTATCTTCTTCACCGGCTGTACGCTCGGCTGCAGGGATTGTCAGAACGTTCAGATCAGTCGTGACCATCTCGGTGCGGAGGTCTCCGTCGAGGAGTTCTCGCGAATCTGTCTTGAACTGCAGCACCGGGGGGCGGCAAATATCAATCTGGTGACCGGTACTCAGTTCATCCCCTCTATCGCAGCAGGTCTTCGTATGGCGAAGGCAGGGGGGCTGATCCTGCCGGTCATCTGGAACACCTCTTCGTTCGAGACGGTAGAAGCTCTGGGACTCATCGATGATCTGATCGATATCTATCTTGCGGACATCAAGAGCCTTGATGCGCAGCTGAACAGGGATTCCTGCGGTCATCCGTCATATGGACCTGTCGCTGTGCAGGTCATCGAGTACATGGCAGAACGGCATCAGCTCCGGTGGGATGATCAGGTGCTCCTGTCAGGAGTGATCGTGAGGCATCTGGTGCTTCCGGGGTATCTTGAGCAGACTGCAGAGGTTCTCAGGTGGTTCTCAGAGCATACTGCCGCAGCTGCGGTACTCTCTCTGATGGTACAGTACATTCCCATGGACCGGGAACGGTGGATCGATGCGGTGGTGACCGAGTCCTGCTATGAGCAGCTCCTTGAGCTGCTTGATGAGGTCGGTATCGAAGACGGGTTCATCCAGGAGCTCGGGGATGAGGAGCCGTGGATCCCGGACTTCTCAGCCCGGAACCCATTCCCTGACTCCTTCTGCGATCCCGTCTGGCACTGGTCCTGCTCATGGATTGACCGATAGTCTCTGCGTTCAGGCCTCAGGTCCTATGGTCGTTCCCTCGAACAGCTCACCGTTGAGTATCGCTGCGGTATTGGGCAGGTTCCTGCCGCCGGCGGTGATCACCTCAAGTCCGAGCTGAGCGGCTTTCTGTGCCGCGACCGGATCGAATGGGACATTCCTGCCCGGTATCCATTCATCACCGACCATCTTCCTGAATGCATCCCAGCCGATATGGTCAAGAGGGACTGCCTCGGGGTTCACCTTCGGGTCATCTGAGTAGACTTTAGCGATGTTCGAGAGGTTGATCACTCTCTGTGCCCCGAACCGCTCGGCCAGCACCACAGCATCATTGTCTGTGGAGAATCCCGGTTTCCAGCCTGCTGCGATCAGTACCTGACCGCTGAAGGCGATCGGTGCGGTCGGGTCGGTCACCAGAGGATCGCTGCATCGCTGGGCGAACACAGCTTTGAGCAGTGTCCCGTTGAGGTGGGTCGCTGCGATCCCGATCCAGTCCTGATCCTGGACCGATGCGTGTTCGACGATCTCACGGTAAGCTTTCTGATAGGTCCGTGCCGGGGCTCCGCCTCCGGTCACCATGATGATCTTTCGTTCAGTATCTGCATCCAGATAGGCGTTCACCGTATCCCTGAATGCTCTGATGAATGTACTGTCTACCTCATCGGGAACGATGATCGATCCGCCCAATGAGAGAATGGTTACTTCTGCCATGTTTCCCCCTGTCTTATATGGACCAATCATATAGCAATCAGAAGGAATTCACAATATTGCAGCAGTGGAGAAATGCAGGAGTTCATCTGCAGGATCCTTCCATTTCCTCCGGTCCCCGAACCGGCAGGGCATCGGGGCTGGAAGTGCCATGCAGTTGGGAACGGGCAGAACGAACATCCGCAGCACAGGCAGGATGATGGTTTGTCGTTTTGACCCAAACAGTATCAGGGTCTCTGTGCGGGACCTCCCACCTGGTGCTCTCTCATCGTTACGATGCGCCTGATCTGTTTTACCGCTCTGCGATGAGATCAGGTGTGCAAGTCAGTTGAACTGATGATCTTGCTGCCTTTATTCTCATAATACTGCAGCATCTCGGCTATGTTCTTCTTGCTCCAGCTCGTGATGCAATCTGATAAGACAGAGACTTCATAGCCATTCTTGCGTAGATTATAACAGGTCGATTTGATACAGACAGCAGCATCCGCTCCTGCTATGTAGAACATACCTATCTCATGAGTATCGATGAAGTCTGCGAACCCTTGACTTGTCAATGCATTGCTTTTGTACTTTGTGAATACATGCTCTGATACGAGCTTCAAGTCCGAAGCTAACTCAGACCCATGTGTGTTGGGTTTAAGAGTCCTCGTGCCCTCTGATAGGTTCTCATGCCGTATATACACGACATGAATAGCATTCTCGACTGCCCAGTCAATAGCGTTATTGATAGCGCCGATGACATCCTTGTAGTTCTTTGTTATGTCATTCTGAATGTCGATGATCACCAAAGCCTTGTTTTGCATAGCGGTTCCTCCTGATTAACCGATTGATATGTGTATGTATGTAGTATACCTGTGATTGTTGACAACAGTATGGCAACAATAGATACTAATGAGAAGAAATCCTGACAGGAGGCTATCTGATGAAAATTGACAGACTTGTCAGCATAATTATGGTACTCCTTGATACAAAGCGTATAGGTGCACAGATGTTGGCAGAGATGTTCGAGGTCTCACCCCGGACGATATACCGCGATATAGACGCCATCAACATGGCGGGTATACCCGTCCGTTCGATACCCGGAGTCGGCGGCGGCTTTGAGATCATGCCGAACTACAAGATCGAAAAGAGTGTCTTTTCGACCAATGACCTTTCGGCTATCCTGATGGGGCTTTCGAGTGTTTCCACCATGATACGAGGTGAGGAACTGATACATGCACTTGCGAAAGTGAAGAATTTCATCCCCGCCGACAGAGCGAAAGACATTGAACTCAAAGCAAACCAGATATATGTGGATATGAGTCCGTGGATGGGCAACAGGAACATACGACCATACCTGGAGATCGTCAGAACAGCTTTACAGGAGAGCAAGCTTCTTTCGTTTGACTATTCAGACCGCTACGGGAATACCTCCGCACGAACAGTCGAGCCCTATCAGCTTGTATTGAAGAACAGTCATTGGTATGTCCATGGGTTCTGCCTGACAAGGGATGATTTTCGCTTATTCAAACTATCCCGCATAGCAGAGCTGCACATGCAAGAAGGATCATTTACGCCACGGGATCATCAGAAGCCACAGCTGGAGTTCTCTGATATCCTGGCGACTATGCAGAAAAGGATCAAGATCCGTATTCATGGATCTGTCATGGACAGGGTCCTGGATTATTGTGCATATGAAGATGTTATGCCGGATGGTGATGAGCATTACCTGGTGAACTTCCCGTTTATAGAGAATGAGTACTACTACCATATCATTCTCGGTTTCGGGGCTGCATGCGAGTGTGTGGAACCGTTATCGGTCCGCTCGGAAATGAAGCGTAGAATAGATGATATGGCTGCCATATACACAAGATGAGAGAATCTGAGGATCGACAAGCCTACCCCCTCAGCCCATAGGATCTCGGGCTCACAGATCAGCATCACCTGCCATGATGCTATCATTTCTGTAGAGTTCTCCCTGCCTTGGGCAGTTCTCAGGATGATTACAGAGGTATGAACCTAGCGTGCAGCTCCGCAAGGATCCTATATTTCTATTGATTGCCTTACCGTCTGAGTAGTGTGATCAATGCGCTCAAGCTGTCTGAGATCGAGCAGCAGGAATACACCAGGTCCCCTGAATCGTATCGGGATATATCTCATCTTTGAATCAAATGCTCCTCTTCCCTGCTTATAGGGCATAGAAAGAACATCAAAAGGAGCAAGAAATGAACAATCTGAACTCGATCATCATCGAAGGTAATCTGACTCATGATCCCGAGAGCAATGTGATCCCCAATGGCAATCATGTGTGCAACATGCGGATAGCTTCCAACAGATACTATAAGAGGGGAGATGAGCAGTGTCAGGAGGTCATGTATATCGGAATGGAATCCTGGGGCACCAATGCACAGGTCTGCAGTGAGTATCTGCGTAAAGGCAGCTGGGTCAGAGCAGTGGGTCGGCTGAAGCAGGAGCGGTGGAAGAATGCAGAAGGGGCATCACGAGAGCGTTTTGTCGTCGTCGCTGAGCATATCGAGTTCAGATCCCCGATGAAGAGGCAGGAAGAACAGCAGGAGGAAGTAGAACCGGCAGCAGCCGGCTCTAGCGAGACCCTCCCTGCTGTGCAGTGAATGAGTGATGAGTATGACCGTTCCGTGAGAGAAGAACACGTTTCCAGGGATAGAATCCTCTATCCCTTCTTTCCTTTTAGCGAGAATGTCTTTATATTGGTAAGTATATGAGGTGCACATGAACAGGTGCATGAATACCAAGGAGAGAGAAACGCTTATGAGTAAAGAAGTGACCATAACAGTAGAGAATTTTGCCAGTGAAGTGCTTGAGTCAGATAAACCGGTACTGATCGATTTCTGGGCAGAGTGGTGTATGCCATGTAAGATGCTCGGACCTGTCATCCATGAGATCGCAGAGGCTCACAGTGACAAGATCAAGGTGGGGAAAGTCGATGTCGATTCACAGGGAAAGATCGCTACTGATTATAATATCGTCAGTATCCCTACGATCATCGTGTTCAAGGATGGGAAACCAGTCGAGCAGAGAGTGGGAGCCGGTTCACGACAGGCTATCGAATCCTTTCTGAGCGCATACCTGTAGGGATCTGCCGTATCGGTACCAGAAGAGTGAGGGTGGGGTGAGCCTTCACTCTTTTTTTATGGCGTAGACCTCGCTGCAGTTGGGCAGACCGAAGGATGCGCAGGAAGTCGGGACGATATGCCAGTCATCGGCACAGTCGGTATCGACTGGGGGATACTGCCGGCAGGTCGTACGGGTCGCGGTCATGGTATCAGAACGAACGGCATCCTCTGGCAGTATGCTGCCTGACCCGGTCCCCCTCCACTGATCGATCTCCCCGATATGGGAAGCCCTGTGGAGCACAGCGGCACTGCCGAACCCCCCATACCGCGTATCTGAGGTAACGTATCTGTTGCTGTAGATCACCGCATCCATGCACTGTCCGTAGGGAGAGCTGAACAGGGAGAGTACCCCGTTGTTCGCTGAGAGACCGCAGGGCTCTTCCATGATGAACTGCACCGCTTCAGATACTTCCATGAGCGACTCTGGGGTGTCTGTACAGTGGATCACCAGAAGGTCTCCTGCCGATACCTCACAGGACGGCAGGATACATCGCTGCCGGTAGGAATCCGGTACCCCGTCGTACAGGCAGATACCTGCAGTGTTCCCATCTGTGCAGGCGATCAGTTCCACCGCATCAGGGTGCCTGGAGGACCCTTTTGTCGTGAACTCGTTGATCAGCAGTACCGGCGGGCTGGGGTTCCATCCGAACACATCAACACTGAACATCACATGATTACCTGCCGCATCAGAGAGGACCCCCTCTATGGTATAGGTCACACCGGCATCGAGCGGGGCATCTGTATGGATGAAGATCGAAGTATCTTCCTCTTCTATGGAAGCGATGGTGCATCCCGGGGAGATCAGGAATCCCTGTTCATCTGCTGAGACCGGTTCTGAGCAGATGATGGAGATGACCGAGCTGTCGATACTGCATGCGGAGTCGATGGTCGGAGGGATACGATCAGATGCGGTGAGCTTCTGGTACGTCTCGATGGGAGGGCAGCCGCAGAGCAGCAGGGAGATGATGCAGGTCAGTACGACCCGGTAGCTGTTGTGATCTCTATACATATATGAGCTCCTGGACACGATTAACAGGTATTCACTCATCATGATTGAATCCTCCGTTGCAAAAATCGGAAAAACTGGTAATAATGCTCACAGTGCAGCAGTGTAGGCATTCCAGAAATTTTCAATAGAGGCGGGTGAACATATGTGTGGGATCGTAGGGTATTGCGGACCGAGAGTGGTGAGTCAGGTACTTATCGAGGGACTGAGAAGACTTGAGTACCGGGGGTATGACTCTGCAGGTATCAGCATCGCTGACAGTCAGCAGTTCACTACCGTCAAGAAGACTGGAAAGATCAAGGAGTTGTCAGCTGCCGTACCTGAAGATATACAGGGATTGAGCGGTATCGGTCACACCCGCTGGGCAACCCACGGGGAAGTCAACGATACCAACGCACACCCCCACCTTGATGGGAGCGGGAAGGTCGTGATCGTCCACAACGGGATCATCGAGAACTATGAGGCCCTGAAAAGCAAACTGAAGAGTCAGGGAACGGTCTTCGTCTCAGAGACCGATTCAGAGGTCATCTCACATCTGATCGCACAGTACTATGAAGGCGACCTCGAGCATGCGGTGATCAAGGTGCTCCCCCTGCTCAAAGGGACCTATGGACTTGCGGTGATGCATACGAGTGAACCGGGAAAGATCGTCGGCGCACGTAACGGATCGCCCCTGGTGCTGGGGATCGGGGACCATGAGATGTTCATAGCCTCTGATGTGACGGCGATCCTGCAGTATACCAAAGAAGCTGTCTACCTCAACGACGGGGAACTGGTCGCCATGACCAAAGACGGGTATAAGACCTTCGATATCAATAACAATGAGATCTCAAAGCAGATCGAGCAGATCAACTGGGAGATCGAACAGATAGAGAAAGACGGGTTCCCCCACTTCATGGAAAAAGAGATCTATGAGCAGGTCGCATCGATCAAGAGAGCCTTCACCGGCCGTTTGAGCCTTGATACCGCCTCAGGACACCTTGGAGGACTCGATATGCTCCCTCAGGAGCTCCATTCGATCGAGCGGGTCAAGATCATCGCGGCAGGTACCTCCTACTATGCCAGCCTGATCGCTGCGTATCTGATCGAACGTATCGCCAGGATCCCGGCGACTGCCGAACTCTCCTCAGAGGTCCGCTATAAGAATCCCATCGTAGAGCGTAACTCACTCTACTTCGCCGTATCACAGTCCGGGGAGACCGCTGATACGCTCTATGCCATGAGAGAGCTCCAGCGTAAGGGGGCCAAGGTCCTCGGGGTCTGCAACGTCGTAGGCTCCACGATAGCCCGGGAGTCGAACGGCGGAGTCTATCTGCATTCCGGCCCTGAGATCGCTGTAGCTTCGACCAAGGCATTCACCTCCCAGCTTACCATCTTCTATATCTTCACCCTCATCCTTGCCCGTATGCGCCATATGGCCTTTGAGGACGGACTCGAGTTCATCAAGGGACTGCAGAGTGTTCCCTCTCATATCGAGCAGATCCTGTCAAAGACCGATGAGCTCCAGAGCCTTGCGAGAAAGTACTACAAGCACACCAACGTACTGTTCCTCGGTCGCGGACTGAACTATCCGGTAGCTCTCGAAGGGGCACTGAAGCTCAAAGAGATCTCATATATCCACGCAGAGGGGTACAGTGCTGCAGAGATCAAGCATGGACCGATCGCTCTGATCAATGAGGAGACTCCCAGTCTGTTCATCGTCCCGGATGATGCCCTGCGCGATAAAGTCATCTCGAACATGAAGGAAGTGAAGGCACGAAAGGGTCCCCTGATAGCCTTTGCCGTAGAGGGGGATACCGAGGTCGCAGAGATCGCTGATGATGTCTTCTTTGTCCCGAAGGCCAATGAACTGATGTACCCCTTCCTGATGGTGATCCCCTCTCAGGTGTTTGCCTACTACTGCGCCATAGAACTCGGCAGGGATGTGGACCAGCCGAGGAATCTTGCCAAGAGCGTGACGGTGGAATAGGTTTTCTATAACATATTCTTGGAAGGACGTCGTTGTGAAATTCGACGTCCTTCTGACCACTCAAATCCTTTCACTTAATTTCATCTCTGAGGATCGAGATTTCCGACACAGATTGATAATGAAACTTCATGAAGATGGATTTTCTGATAAAGAAATCTCAAATTACCTCAATGAAAAAGGAATAGTTTCTCCAAGAGGTCTCGATTATTACCCGAAATTGATCTGGGTAACGAGGAAGAAACTCAGAGATCGTGAAGTCCGAAAAGAGAACTACGAGATTGAAATCGGGAAGATGAGTTTCTACTTAATGAAACAATAATTCCCCAAATCTGTCCCCGATTTGTACCCACTTTTCGGGGGACCCGTCCCCACCTGTACCCACGTTAAAATGGGTACTCTATTCACAGTATTTCAAACTTAAACTTTTTTATTAACAGATATTGATAGTATTTGACAATTGTTAAACCGAAGTTCATACTGGTTAAATGGAAAACAACGATCAGGTCTTCACGATTAAAGAACTGTCCAGTTACCTGAGAATTGCCGAGTCCAGTCTTTACAAGTTGGTCCGAGAAGGAAAGATTCCCGGACAGAAGATTGGTAAGACTTGGAGGTTCTATAAACCGGCCATCGATTCGTGGTTATCAGAAAAGAATACAGATAAGAAAGACTAGTGAGGGGATGAGTGAAGAGAGACATTTTCAAAAGATTTATTACATCAGTAGTTTCAGATGATATCTTCCCAGATTCTTCTAATGAAGTTCAAAGAGATCTAATTATTAATTATCTGTATGAAGAATACAAATCAAATCCAATTAAAGTAAGTCAGATTAAAAACTATCTGAAAACAGAATTCAATTTAACGTTATCTACTGATGAGGTCGAGGATTGTCTCGAAGGGATTGAATTAGTCGATAAAAAGGTAGGTGTAAATGAGATCTCTTATCAAATATCTTCTGAACACTATACACAGATAGATTCTCAAAAGAAAAAAAATCTTGATTATTTCATTGACCTCTTTATGAGTTTATTCTGTGAGAATGTAGAATGTAATATTCGTGAATCAATCTATAAATTCCTGTATCTTGTATCAAATAATAATTTATTAGACTTTCAAAAAATTGTATCTAATGATCTTCACCTACAACCAGAAGATGAAATTTCAAAAGAATTCTCATCTATTGAAATTTCTCACATTAATGATTTTTTAAAATGGGATAATTCTGAAAAGAATGAAATAATTTACAAACTTTCTAATATAGGATTAGAGTATTTTATTCTTTCTAATACAGATGAGTTCGATTTACTGAAAGAGATAGGTGTTGAACAAAAACATTTCTACCTAGACACCAATATTTTATATCGGGCTTTAGGTCTTAATGGACAATACCGAAAGGATCGAATAGGAACTTTTCTCGATAAATGTAAGGAAACGGATCAGAAGATCTTTATTACCAAGTTTACAGAAAAAGAGTTTTTTGATTCTGTCAAATATCATTGTGAGAGTTTGGATCGATATAAAGTCCGTCATCCGAAACTATTTATTGAACATTCTATGGATGATGATTTTTATTTCTACTACTATTCTTGGAAACAATCACATCCAAGATCTACTGTTTCAACATTTACTACAACAATTAAAACCTCATATCGACAATTTATTGAACAATACGGAATAACAGTCAAGTCTGGAAACCTATTCAACGAACATACTGAGGAAGTAAAAAAACAGATTGATGATACGGCCCTTCAAATTTACGGGTCTAAATCTTTTGGCGTGTAATCCATAGGTTAGACAGCCTCCTTGTGACATGATTTGGGAAGTCGATAGACCGTCGGTTTTAGCCGTTTCTGGTTGTGAGGCTTGGACCTCTTGTAGCTTCTTTTCTTCTTCTTTG
>JAIPFY010000107.1 GCA_021736385.1 Spirochaetia bacterium
AGAATGTCGAACACTTTTCCCGGGTCTTCAAGAAGGTCACCTCGACTTCTCCCCGGTCCTACAGCAGCAGGATCCGTCCATGATCACATATCATCGAAATATCGATCAATAAACCATAAGCATGATCATGTTGCTCTAGAGAAAGCAGTGCTAGCATTGAGATAACTTAAACGAACGAGGAGATCACTCATGAATACCAAACGCTTTTTCTGCACACTGCTGATCCTGCTGATCGCAGGGGTATCCATCTTCGCAGGTGGACAGAGCGAAACAAAGAACGACATGATAACCCTGAAAATGGGAGACAACCTTCCTGACAGGACTGTCACCTGGGGAGCTGTATCAGAAGAGATCAATACAGAGTTCATCGCCCAGCATCCTAATGTCAGATTCGAGGTAGAAAGTTATCAGGATCAGGCCTATCAGGAGAAGATCAAGATCTATGCAACAGCAGGTCAGCTTCCTGACATCATGAAGTACTGGAGCTTTTCTACGCTTCTTCACCCGCTGGCAAAGAACAATCTAGTGGAGCCCCTCGACCCTGCGGACTTCGCAGACATGGGGTGGCTGCCAGGAGCACTCGAAAGCAACATGTATGATGGAAAACTCTACGGTATCCCCGTTTCAGGAGATCTCTGGGTCCTCTACTACAATGAATCCATACTCGAAGAATGTGGTGTAGCAGTCCCTTCTACCATATCAGAACTCGTAGAGGCCTCCAGAGCTATCGAGGCTAAAGGCTATATACCTGTCGTGACCGATGGAAAGGATGGCTGGCCGCTGAGCATCACCTTCGACAACATCTTCTGGAGAGTCACCGGTGATTACTCACTGATGACTGATGCACTGAACGGAAAGAAATCCTTCAAGGACCCGGAGTTCCTGGCAGCAGCACAGGCATACCAGGACCTCTTCTACAACTCAGGAGTCTTTGGCAATGATACGGTGACCATGGACTACGGCGCCTCACGAAATCTCTTCGGCCAGCAACAGGCTGCCATGTACATCATGGGCTCCTGGGAGCTAGGGCTCGCCAGTGACACCAACTTCTCAGATGAGTTCAGAGAACATGTGAGAGCAGCGAAGTTCCCGCTGCTCGCATCAGGGAACGGAAACGAAGACGACCTGGTCGCATGGTTTGGCGGGAACTATATCGTGAATGCCTCCAGCAAGCACAAAGACCTGGCAATCGATTACCTGAAGCTCTATGCTGAACTCTACCCCTCACTGGTATGGGAGCGACAAGCAGGTTTTCCCGCACAGAAAGTGGCTGCATCTGAGAACGACACCCCTGTCGCAAAGGATCTTCTTGCAATAGCAGCGGCTGCTAAGGCTACGAGCGGCACGACCTCTCTGGATATGCTGACTCCTGAATTCAAAGAGACCCATCAGAAACTCTGCAAAGATCTGGCTGCCGGGATCATCACCCCCGTTGCATTCTGCAACGGCCTCGATACTGCCTTTCAGAAGACCCTCTAGAGCTTCAGATAAGAGATGACCGATCATCAGGCAGCCATAGAGGTTACCTGATGATCGGATCAGCACGGTCTCTCGCATGATAGGACCCTCATCATGCGATCAAGTCATCCTACAGTAAGGAACGGGTACTACTATGAATTCGATTCTCAGTTCAAAACGACTGATCACCATACTGATCCTGCCAGGACTGCTGGTCATGGTCTTCGCTATCCTGGCTCCTATCCTGCTGAGTCTATATTACAGCATGACCGACTGGTCCGGATTCGGCCCTATGGAATTCATCGGTCTGGCGAACTACGGGGAGGTGCTCGCGAACGATCCCACCTTCTGGCGTTCTCTCTATAATGCCCTCATGCTGCTGCTCGTGACAGTCTTCATCCAGAATGTCTTCGCTTTCATGATCGCTGCGATCCTGGTCAATCTCTCCGACAGGCTCTCGAACTTCCTGCGAACGGTCTTCTTCATCCCTGCGATACTGACCGTGGTAGTCATCACAAAGCTCTGGGTGAATATTATGAACCCGAACTACGGACTGCTCAACAAGTTGCTGGAAGGTCTTCACCTTGACTTTCTGGTACACAACTGGCTCAGTGATCCGAGGACAGCCCTCGGGTCCATCATATTCATCACCATCTGGCACGGCTTCGGCTGGGCGCTCCTGTTCTACTATTCAGGACTTACAACCGTTCCGAAGGAACTGAAAGAAGCCGCACGTGTAGACGGTGCGAATCTGTTCCAGACCCATCTGAGTGTGGTGATCCCCTATATGGCACCAGTGATCCAGGCAGTCATCATCATCGACATCACCTCCTGCCTCAAACAGATGGAGATCGTCATGCTGGCAACAGAGGGGGGACCGGGAAACTCCACCCAGTTCATCGCATACCATCTGTATGAACAGGCCTTCAGGTTCTCAAAGTACGGATACGGGAATGCGATTTCCGTACTCTTTGTGATCATCGCCTTGAGCATAACACTTATGGCACAGCGGTTGCTTGCCAGTGACAATACCCGGTAAAGGAGGTTGACCATATGAGATCACCTGCATACATAGGAAGACCCCGTATCACCATCAGACAGCTGTTCCTGTTCATCCTGCTCGCACTGCTTGCCCTGTCACAGCTGTTCCCTCTGGTGTGGCTGTTCAACTACTCCCTGCAGAAAAGCGGGGACCTGTTCGGAAAAGAGATCTTCAAGCTCCCTGACGTGCCGCAATGGCAGAACTATATCAGGGCATGGAGAGACGGACGGATCATGCAATACCTCACGAACAGTGTAATTGTCGTTGCTTTCTCTATCCTTCTGATCATGATCTTCTCCTTCATGCTAGCCTACGCGTGTACGAGAATGAAGTGGAAACTCAGGAATATCGTATATGGCTTCGTACTGATGGGTATGGTCATACCGATCCATACCACGCTGCTGCCAAATTTCATCTGGTTCAAGAACTTCTCTCTGATTGATACTCGTGCCGGTGTGATCATCCCCTACATTGCCTTCAATATGGCCTTCAGTGTCCTTCTGTTCAGAGGTTTTCTCGCATCGATACCGTACGCCATGGAAGAATCGGCGTATCTTGATGGAGCCTCTGCGAGGATCATCCTCATGCGGATCATAGCTCCGATGGCAAAGACCGGTTTCGTGACGGTGGGGATTACCGCATTCCTGAACTGCTGGAATGAGTTCATCATGGCCAACACCTTTCTCTCATCCGAGGTGAAACGGACACTGCCCTTCTCCATCATCCGCTTCCAGGGTCAGTATGCCTCCGATTACGCCGTTCAGTTCGCCTGCATGGTGATCGTAGCCATCATACCGATCATCATCTACTTTCTCTTCTCAAAATGGATCATTGCCGGAGTCACTGCCGGTTCTGTCAAAGGATGACTTCAACAAAAAGGAATATACTCATGAACCATACACGATTACACTTCCCGAACGATTTCAGCTGGGGAAGTTCCACAGCTTCCTATCAGATCGAAGGGGCTTGTGATGAAGACGGAAGGGGGAGATCCATCTGGGATACCTTCTCTCATATACCCGGATCCATCATAGACGGGACCTCCGGCGATATCGCCTGCGACCACTACCACCGGTATCGTGAGGATATCGCATTGATGAGGCAATTGAATCAGAGACATTATCGATTCAGTACCTCCTGGTCGAGAGTCATCCCTGAGGGCTCAGGCCAGATCAACCAGAGTGGGCTCGATTTCTACAGCAGCCTGGTTGATACCCTTCTGGAGAACGGGATCACCCCGTATCTGACACTCTATCACTGGGATCTCCCTCAAGCCCTGCAGGAGAAAGGGGGGTGGCAGAACAGAGATACCGCATACCAGTTTGCAGCATATGCCCAGGTCATGGCAGAACATCTTGGGGACCGCGTGAATCACTGGATGACTCATAATGAACCCTGGGTCAGTTCCTTTGTCGGAAACCTCTATGGGGAACATGCACCCGGGCTCAAAGACCTCGGTACAGCACTGCAGGTATCCCACCATATCCTGCTCTCTCATGGGCTGGCGGTACCAGCTATTCGTTCGGCATCCACAAGCCCTGATACCAGCGTCGGTATCGTCAACAATCTTGAGTGGGTCGAACCTGCAAGCAGTGATGCAGCTGATGTTGCGGCTGCCTCACGTCACGACGGGGCCTTCAACCGCTGGTTTCTGGATCCGATCTTCAAAGGATCCTATCCTGAGGATATGCTCAGCTGGTACGGGAATGATGCTCCTGAGATCGCACCCGGAGATATGAGAATCATCAGCACACCGACAGATTTTATGGGAGTGAACTACTACACCCGCAGGATCATCGCTCATGATCCACACGGAGATTTCCTTCATACCAGACGCGTGATATGGCCGTTCATAGACAGAGCTGAATATGAGAGCTGGGAGAAGACACCTGAAGCTCTCTATCGACTACTTGTCAGAGTGAAGGACGATTACGATAACCCGGTCCTCTATATCACAGAGAACGGCACACCGCTGCAGGATCAGGTAAGCATCACTGACGGAAAAAAGACGGTACACGATGAGCTGCGGATTGATTACCTCAAACGACATATGGGTGCTGCGTGGCAGGCTCTGGCTGATGGCGTCAGGCTCAAAGGGTACTTCGTATGGAGCACCTTGGATAATTTCGAATGGAATCTCGGAACCTCGAAACGTTTCGGTCTGGTATATGTCGATTATGAGACACAGGAGAGAATCATCAAAGAAAGCGGAAAATGGTTCTCAGAAGTCTCAAGAACCAACAGTATATGACCTCTGATATGATCACAGACTTCAGATCTTCAGCATCTACACCTGTTGTCTGTGATTGTTCACCAGCTTTAAAAACATCAGATAACGAGGAGACTCTTTATGCATATCACCAACCCTATTCTCCCTGGTTTCAATGCTGACCCCTATGCTCTGAGAGTCGGTTCAACCTATTATGTCATCACCAGTACCTTCAACTGGTTCCCAGGGGTCAGTCTCTACAAGTCAGAAGATCTCAAGAACTGGCGTCTGGTGAACAATCTCCTCAACAGGACCTCTCAGCTGGATTTGCGGGGAAACGGTGAGTCCTGTGGCATCTGGGCTCCTCAGATCAGTTATGCAGAACACACCGGGAAATTCTATCTACTCTATACCGACGTGAAATCATTAAGCAGTACCTGGTTCGATCTGAACAACTACATCGCAGAAGCTGATGCGATCGAGGGCCCCTACTCCGAGCCAGTCTATGTCAATTCGAGCGGTTTCGACCCTTCGCTGTTCCACGACGAAGATGGCAGAAGTTACCTGCTGAATCTTGCATGGGAATTCAGGAAAGGCTATCCTCATCCTGGTCCTATCATCATTCAAGAATATGATGTAGAGAAGAAGCTCCTGCTTGGGGTACCGAGAGTACTGCTTGAAGGTGACCGGCGCTTTGGCTGTACCGAAGGACCGCATATGTACCGCCGCAACGGCTACTACTACGTCATGACTGCAGAAGGGGGAACCGGTTATGGCCATGCGGTAATGGTCTACCGATCGAGAACCCTCAACGGCACCTTCGTACGAGACCCGAAAGGTCCTCTCCTGACCTCCAGAGGGGATCCTCACCCGGAAACTGAGATTGAAGATACTGATTTCCTGAAATCCCAATTCTATAATCCCCTGTTACTGCTGCAGAAAAGCGGTCACGGTTCACTGCTTGAGACATCATCCGGTGATACATATCTGTTTCACCTCTGTGCACGACCGATCATGCCGCAGATGCGGTGCATCCTCAACAGAGAGACAGCAATACAGCAAGTCACCTGGAAACATGGATGGCCGGAGCTTTTGAGTTCTCATACCGCCCCATGGCCCGAAGAGACCCTGGATATACCCGCAGATGCGTCTGCCCTGCAGACGAACCTCGCATCTACGTTCGATGATTTCACCACGGCACAGGATCTTCCCGTCTACTGGTACAGCTTGAGATGCCCAAGGGATACTTCCTGGTGTACATCAGGCAACGATGGCGAAGGACTGATGATACGCGGTCGCAATTCGCTCTACAGCGCACATGACCTGTCACTCATCGCGCGCAGGCTTCAGCACTTCTCAGCAGACATCGAATGTGCCATGAGTATCTGTACTGCACACTACCGAATCAGTGCCGGATTGATCCTGATGACCGGCAGTAGAACCTGGTACTACATTCGAAAGTACTACAGCGAGAGACTGAAAGCTCCTGCCCTGTCAGTGATGACAAGCCTCAATGGCAAGATAGATGATGATGAAGCCTTCTGTGTCACTGTTCCAGCTGATACAGAAGTGCGGTTACGCTGTGAACTGAGAAGAGACACTCTGCAGTTCTACTTCTCCCATGACCAATTAGACAAAGAGCATGGAACAGTCCTCAGGTCAGGTCACAATGGGCGAGATGTCGTATGGAAACGCATAGGTCCGGCACGTGATGCAACGGTCCTGAGCGATGAGTTCACCAACAATGGTCCAGGAGCATTTGACGGTACATTCATAGGAATGACTGTACAAGACATACATGACCACCGGGCAACCGCAAATTTCAGATATTTCAGCTATGATGTACTGACCACCTAG
>JAIPFY010000020.1 GCA_021736385.1 Spirochaetia bacterium
AAATTGACTGGAACCCTTACAGTTCCTATTTCTATCCTTCACTTTTCTTATTTCTCTGTCAAAAATCTACTGGAAGAGCTTCTTACAACTCTTTATGTGGTGAGATGTTGTTCCCATCCCCCCGCTCACCCTCAGCTCGTTGCCTCAGTGCGCTCGATTGTTATACCAAAACCACCATCTATTGTCAACCGCTATTCTGCGGTTTTCCCGGATTTCTCCTCATTCGAAAGTGATATTGTCTCAATGTAACGGCAGGGATACTGTCGTACAGAGGGATCGGGTCACAAACCATAGAAAGTGATTGAGTAGGATGCTTGAAACCGTTAGAGTACCCAACAATAGAAAGGGTTGATTCTCATATTGGCTATCACCGGAGAATCAACCCAACCTCAACTAAAAGGTGGACACAGTATGCAATGGGACAGCGCAGCCGCACAAGTGATCAAAGACATCACAGAGAATAAAAACACAAAATATCGTGCTTCAATTCAGCTTGGAGTGTCTGTACGTACCATCGAACGCCGAGTTGCCAAGTTCATGGAAAAAGGCCAGGAGTGCTTCATCCATGGTAATACGGGAAACCAACCAGCTAACAAACGAGATCTTGAAAAGATCGCTAGCATCATAGAAGAGAACTCACTGGATGGTGCTAACTTCCGTGAGATCTCACGTATTCTGAATACGTATTTTCATATCACCATAAGTGATTCAACACTAAGAAGATATTACTACGGCAAAGGGGTTCTCTCACCCAAGTGCAAAAGAAGTACTCGTCGTGCCATGGTAAAGAAGCTCAAGCAGCAGCAGAAGGATTCAAAACTCTCTCTGGAGAGTGCTGTGACCTTGTCAGCTCTTAAACAAGAGGAGCAATTGAGCTATTGGAAGCACCCAACCAAACCGCGTTCAGCGATGTTCGGTCAGCGCATTGAGATGGATGCCTCCTCATATCACTGGATCAAAGGCATGGGGAAGATGACCTTGCATGTCGCCATAGATGATGCTACAGGCTACCTCGTAGGTCTGTGGCTCGAAGAGGAAGAGACCCTCCATGGGTATTATCAGCTGCTTGAGCAGATCCTTTCTCAACATGGGATCCCGCTTGAGATCAGAACCGATAAAAGGACAGTATTCACCTACAACCACAAAGGGAAGGCCAATCCAGAAAAGGATACCATGACACAGTTTGCCTATGCCTGTTCTAAACTCGGTATAGGTCTTCAGTGCAATTCAGATCCTGACTTTAAGCCAAAGGTAGAACGGGCTAATCAAACCCTTCAGGGCATACTACCCTTCCGCTTCGGTATGGAGGGGATCACAACAGCACAAGAAGCTAACACGTACCTCAAAGAGGTCTTCATCCCGCTATTCAACGCTGAATTCGGTTATACGTATGATATCGTCAAGGGTAATAAACAGTATGTCAAATCTGCCTTTATCGATTGCTCTCAAGAGCAGATACGAACGAATCTGGTGGTACTCAGTGAACGAGTGATCAATCAGGGCACCACCATCAGTGTGGACAAGCAGTACTATGAATTGCATAACGAGCACGGAAAGCGAGTAGCTATTGCTCCCAAGTCGCGTGTCACCCTCGCACGAGTCCTTGACGGCACTCTGTACGCCATTTCCCCCAAAGGTCAATGGTTCTTCACCCATCCCGTCCCTACGCGCTATGAGCATAATCCTGATGCGATTGTTGAACCAGTGAAAAAACCGAAAACACCTCATACCCCTGCCCCAGGACATCCCTGGAGCTATAAGAGCCAGATGAAATTTCGTGAAAGTGATGCTCTGATGAAGAAGTTAAAACCGCTATACACTGATTATCCAGAACATCGCTTGACATAAGAACATAAGGGAGTTCAGATCACCTCTCAAACCGATGAGTATCTCTCACCGGGGCTTCACTATGCCCGAATCCTTAGTCCATCTGGTTCATTGGTCTCTAATAAGAACAGGTCCGAATCCGGGTAGATGATACACTATTTTATATGCAATATTACACTCTATGTTGGTGTGTACCGCCCAGCAGATATCATAAGATCAAAAGGGTTTTTTCTACGACATAATCGTTGCCGGTTGACACCGCTATTCTGCGGTTTTCCCGGATTTCTCTTCTCCGGTACTTCTGTCTGCCGGATCCACCCTGTATAGGGAGGGGATCACAGCTTCTCAGCGGGCCTGCTGCAGCAGCAGCTGAGCGATCTGTGCGAATCCTGCTCCCCCTGCCTCTCGGGCGCAGTAGGCCGGTTCATCTGCCGCAGCCCAGCCTGCCCCGGCTATGCTGCCGACACCAAAGGAGAGTGGGAAGGCTCTGAACAGGGGGATATCGTTTGATGAATCCCCGCAGTAGATGGCCTGTTCATGCAGCTGTTCTCGGGAGAGAGCGTATCTGCTGTTCATGAAGAGTTCCACCATCGAGAGCTTGTCATAGCTGCCGAACCAGCAGTTCACATGGATCGAGCTCACCCCGAACGTGACCTGCTCACGTGTGCAGATCCCCGTCACCGCAGCGATCGCCTCATCGGTCATGAAGGGCTGCTCGCCGTGGTGGTCGAACGCCATATCATAGATCCTGCAGAACTGGTCAGATGAGAGCTTGCTGCCGGGCACCTCCTTGAGGACCTGCCTCATGAACTGCTCTGCCCGGTGCCCGTACCCCTCCTGTTCGATAGAGGGGTGACAGAAGGTCCTGCGGCGGCCCTCTTCCAGATAGTAGGCAAGCGCACCGCTTTCGGTGATCACCGCATCGATCGGCCACTGCCTGAGATAGATATCGGCCCAGCCGGCTGAACCGCCGGTGACGGGGATGATCAGATACCCCGCCCTGCTGAGAGCCCACAGAGCTTCGAGTGCCTGGGGATAGAGTTTCCCACTCGTGGTGATCGTGTCATCGACATCAGTGAGAATATATCGCACCTGATCGAGTCGTCCCTGTTCCAGATCCTGCAAGCCCTTCATGCGTTCATCCCTCATCCAGCGCTCAGGAGCTCATATCGGCAAGATGCGTCTTCGCCCCGTTGAGATACGAGAGAAAAGAACCTATCGATGCCGCTGCTGCCAGGACGAAGACCCACCAGAGGACCGAAGCATAGAGTCCCAGCCAGGAGGCATCTTCTGTCAGCCGGAGAAGTACGGTATAGAGGATCCCCAGGATGGCAGATACGGCATAGAGGACCGCCTTCGATTTTCCCCAGATCGATGCTGCCATGGCCACCCCTTTTCCCATGAGGATCATACGGAGGAATGTCACTGACAATTCCCGATAGAGAATGATCAGAAAGACCCACAGCGGCATGATCCCGGAGAAGGCAAGACAGACGAAGTAGGTCATCCTGCTGATGACATCGGAAAAGGGGTCAAGCACCTTACCCAGGTCGGTCACCATCTGATACCTTCGAGCGATGAACCCATCGAGCAGGTCACTGATCTCAATGAGCACATAGACCAGCAGCAGCAGCCAGGTCAGAGCCGGTGCGTTCATACCGGTCCAATTCGGGAGGAAGTAGAGCACGAAGAAGATCGGAGCGAGGAACAGACGCGATACGGTGAGTTTGTTCGGTATATTCATGAGAACCCCCTAGTCCAGATGATAGATAGCTGCATATTTCCTGTTCAGGTAATCGATGAAGTACTGTGGATCAAGCTGCTCCCCGGTCACCCGACTGAGCAGTTCCAGCGAGGGATAGATGCTCCCATGACGGTAGATATGCTCATTGAGCCAGGAACCTGCTGCCCGCAGGTTCCCTGCAGCGATCTGTCTGCCGAGATCGGGGATGCTCAGTTCCATCGTCCGATAGAACTGAGATCCGAACAGATTGCCCAGTGCATAGGTCGGGAAGTATCCGAACAGACCGGCAGACCAGTGCACATCCTGCAGCACCCCTTCTGCATCAGTAGCCGGAACGATGCCGAGCAGCTCCTTCATCATATCATTCCAGGCTGCTGGCAGGTCGGTTACGGTAAGATCACCGCTGATCAGCGCTTTCTCCAGTTCGAAGCGCAGGATGATATGCAGAGAATAGGAGACTTCATCAGCGTTGACCCTGATCATCGAAGGTTCGACCTTGTTGACCCCCCGGACGAAAGCCTGCTCTGTGACATCAGAGAGCTGCTCGGGGAAGAGGTCCTTCATCCTGGGGTAGTAGTGGTGCCAGAACTCCTCACTGCGGGCTATGACGTTCTCCCACAGCCGGGACTGGCTCTCATGGACTGCCATCGACACCCCCTGCGCAAGAACCGTCCCCCGGGTGGTGCTGTTAGAGGCTCCGAGTTCATAGAGGGCATGGCCGCCTTCATGGATCGTACTGAAGAGCGGGCTGCTTACCATCGGTTCATCATAGCGGGTCGTGATGCGTATATCATCATAGCCGACGGTCGTGGTGAACGGGTGGACCGCTTCGGCCATCTGTGCACGGGAGAAATCGAAGCCCATATCACGAAGGATCATCCTGCCGAAGGAGTCCTGCAGATCTCTGGGATAGTCTCGATAGAGAAAAGAGTCGTCGATCTGCGGCTGTGCAGCCACTGCCGATAACAGCTCGCTCACAGAGACCTTGAGAGGATCGAAGACCGCAGAGACCATCGATGAGCTCATCCCCGGTTCGTACTCATCTATCAGAGCATCGTACAGGTGTTCCCCATACCCCATAGCCTCTGCATAATCCCGCTTGAGTCCGATCATATGTTCAAGATTGTTGCTGAACAGGGAGAAATCACTCTGTTCCCGCGCCCCCGTCCATGCGGCCTGACCCGTTGAAGCCGCATGACTCAGATCCAGTACCAGCTGCCTGGGTATCTTCACCGTCCGGTCATACTCCCGGCGGTAGGTCCGTACGATCGCTCGCTGCACATCAGTGCAGTGCACGCCATCCTCTTCGAGCGCATCAAGCAGCTCACCCATCAGGGATGAGGTCTTCTTATCGTAGATATATCCCTGTATCAGGGAGATCTGATCAGACCTCCCCTCAAGGGCTTCACTGGGCATCTGGGTCTCTTCGTCCCACTCCAGCAGTGCTGAGTTCTGCTCCAGCAGCGTGAGTTCTCTATCTATGGCCTGCAGCTGTGCAAGCTCGCGGTCTCTGTTCATCGTTCACTCCTTCGGTTCTTCGGGTTCTCCGGGTTCTGCAGGTTCTTCGGGTCTACCCATATAATGCCTGGACACCGCATACCCTGTCAGGAACAGCAGTCCGTAGATCACCAGTGACACTGCAACCACCAGCGGTCTGGAGGGTACGACCCTGCCGATCGAACAGACCAGCACGAAGAGCACCCCGGTACTCATGACCACTCCGATGAGATCCAGCAGCAGATACTGTCGATACGACAACTTCACGAACCCTGATGTCATATGCAGCAGATTCCTGAACCCGAACGGTATGACCCTGCCCAGTGTCAGCAGCATCGTACCATGATCGTTCAGCCTGCTTCGTACCAGATGCACCTTCGTATAGTACACGGTCCTTCCCGCTTTCGCCTGTGCATTCCTGTAGAGCGAGCGACCTGTCACCGTGCGCTTTGCAGTCGGTTCCACGAGTCTTCCGATCCAGTAGGAGATCTGGTCCCCTGCGAAGGCCCCTGCGATCACCGCAGCGAACAGACCATAGCGCAGTTCAGGGATCACCGCTGCAGCTGATGCTGCAAGAACCGTGATCACATCCTCGGGGATCGGCAGATTTGCCCCTGCAGCGATGAGAACACCGAATATGAGGAGATATATCATCGGGCCGTGTTCAGTGACCCACAGAATAATCGTATCCATGCACACCTCCGACCTGTCTCCTGACAGGTTTTCACCTACCGTCGCACAATCCTACAGTACCTCTTTCAGGTTGATCTTCTCCTCCAGGAACTGGATAAAATCCTCAAGGGGGACCCCGTTCTCCTGTTTGCCGTCACGGTATCTGACCGATACGGCTCTGTTCTGCTCTTCCTTCTCTCCAAGGACCAGCATATAGGGGATCTTCTCCTTCTGGGCATTGCGTACCTTCGCATTGAGGCGGTCAGTGCCGAGGTCTCCCGACACACGGTAGCCCTCTTCCCTGAGCAGTGCCGTGATATCACGGGCATATCCGTTGAACGCTTCTGCGACCGGGATCACTCTCACCTGCTCAGGAGCGAGCCATGGGGGGAACGCACCGGCATAATGCTCGAGCAGGACACCGAAGAATCGTTCTATGGAGCCAAGCAGTGCCCTGTGGACCATGAACGGCTGCTTCTCTGCCCCGTCATTATCCACGAAGGTCATCTTGAACCGTTCAGGGAGGTTGAAATCGAACTGAACAGTGGACAACTGCCACTCCCTGCCGATCGCATCCTTGATCTTGAGATCGATCTTCGGTCCGTAGAACGCTCCACCGCCCTCATCCACATCATAGTCAAGGCCTTCAGCCTCGATGGCCTTTCTCAGGGACTCTGTGGCAAGGGCCCACTTCTCAGGTTCTCCCACACTCTTCTCGGGCATGGTCGACAGATAGGCACTGATCTCGGTGAACCCGAAGGACCGCAGCATGAACAGGGAGAATCTCAAGACTTCGAGGATCTCCTGTTCCACCTGAGCAGGGGTACAGATGATATGAGCATCATCCTGAGTGAAACCCCGAACCCGCAGCAGCCCGTGGAGTGCCCCCGCCTTCTCATAGCGGTAGACCGTACCGAGTTCAGCCCATCTGCAGGGCAGATCCCTGTAGGAGTGTTTGGTGTTGTTATAGATCATGATATGGAACGGGCAGTTCATCGGCTTCGCATAGTACTGCGCGTTGTCCATCTCCATCGCCGGGTACATCCCCTCTTTATAGAAATCCAGATGCCCTGAGGTCTCCCAGAGCCAGGACTTACCCACGTGAGGAGTACTTACCATCTCATACCCGTTCTTATAGTGTTCCGCCCGCCAGAAGTCTTCGATCGCCAGACGGATCCTCGCTCCCTTGGGGTGCCAGTAGACCAGTCCGGGGCCGGCTTCTTCATGCAGGGAGAACAGATCCAGCTCCTTGCCGAGTTTTCTATGATCACGTTTCTCCACATCTTCAAGATGTTTGAGATAGAGCCTGAGCTCCTTGGGATTAGCCCAGGCCGTCCCGTAGATTCTCGTCAGCATGGGATTGGTCTCTTTCCCACGCCAGTAGGCACCGGCGATGGAGAGCAGTTTGAAGGCCTGGGCATTGAGCTGTTTGGTATTCTCCACATGCGGACCCCGGCAGAGATCGATGAACCCACCGAGCTCATAGATCGAGACTTCCTCATCTTCGGGGATGGCCTTGAGCAGCTCGAGCTTGTAGTACTGCTGTGCGAACAGCTGCTGTGCTTCGGCTCTGGTCACAGTCTTTCGAACAAAGTCCTTCTGTTCTTTGATGATCGCTGTCATCCGTTCGGTTATCTCATCCAGATCAGCCGGGATCAGCTGTCTGGGAAGATCGAAATCATAGTAAAAACCGGTCTCAATCGCCGGGCCTATCGCGATCTGTGCATCTGGGAACATCTGAAGCACCGCTTCAGCCATCACATGTGCCATAGAGTGTCTGATCTTGTGGAGTCTCTCATCCATCACCGCTTTTGCCATCACATTCCTCCTGTTGTCTGTACCGGCAGTGCCTGCACAAAAAAGCCTTCATGCTCTGCGTCCTGATCGCACAGCACTCTGGTATCATAACCATAGATGTACTCTGCAAGGACGAAAAACATAAAGGCTCTTGCCCTGGTCTTCCGCGGTTCCACCTTACTTCCGTTCTTTCATACGAAAGAGACAGCGCTTCATTGACTCTTTTACGCAGAGATACGGCAGACCCTACTGACTCAGGCTTCCCATGAGTGTTCGAATCGCAGCTCCGGAGGGGTGTTCAAAGGGAGTTCATCAGGCATCTTTCAGCCGAACGGATGCCTTCTCTCTTCATGACTGTACCTTCTACTCGTCTCCATCATTGCCTTTCAATGTTAATAATTATCATTCGGACAGATTTTGTCAACAAGAACCGCTGCCCCATCACATCTTTTCTCCCGATGTTTCATCCTCAGATCGATCTGCTGCACATTCTTCCCTTTTTCGCTTGACACAATATTTATTTATCGATATATTTTAATCGATAAATAAATAACCATAGGAGGAGACGTATGAGTATCAATGCGTTTTCAGTTCCAAGAAACATAGTGTACGGAGAGGGATCTCTGGCGAAGCTGGCTGAACTGGACGGCACCAAGGCCATGCTGGTGACCGGAGGCAGTTCGATGAAGCGATTCGGCTTTCTGGATGCGGCAGCGGCATATCTTGCCGAAGCGGGCATGGAGACTGCTGTCATTGACGGCGTGGAACCCAACCCCTCGGTAGAGACGGTCAGAAAAGGAGCCGAACAGATGATCGCCTTCGAACCGGACTGGATCATCGCTATCGGCGGTGGGTCTGCACTCGATGCTGCAAAAGTCATGTGGTGCTTCTATGAACACCCGGAGCTCTCCTTCGAAGATATCATCAGCCCGGGGAGCATGCCGGCACTCAGGACCAGAGCGAAGTTCGCCGCCATTCCCTCAACCAGCGGTACAGCTTCAGAGATCACAGCGTTCTCGGTGATCACCGATACCCAGAACCATATCAAATACCCCATCGTCTCAGGTGAGATGGTACCGGATCTTGCCATCCTCGATCCGAACCTCCCGGCTAAGATGCCAGCACACATCACCGCCAATACCGGTATGGATGTCATGGCACATGCAGTAGAGGCGGCTGTCTCGACCGCTGCCACCTCCTTTACCACACCGTATGCGATCGAAGCGATCAAGCTGGTCGCTGCCAATCTGCCCACTGCCTGCAGCCAGCCTGAGAACATGGAAGCAAGGACTCATATGCATAATGCATCTGCACTTGCCGGCATGGCCTTCACCAACGCCTCTCTCGGGCTCGTCCACTCACTTGCACACAAGATCGGCGGAGAGTTCGGTGTCACGCATGGTCTGGCGAATGCCATCCTCATGCCGTACATCATCACCTTCAACAAGCAGTTCACCGATGCCTACCAGCAGATCGAGGCAGCACTGGGAATCGAGGACCTGGCACAGGAGATCAGGCGGCTGAATGCCCTCATGAACATCCCGAGCTCATTCTCAGCATGTGATGAGGTGGATTTCTCAGAAGAGAAGTTCCTCTCAGTACTCGATCGCATGAGTGCACGGGCCCTTGCAGACCCCTGTACCCTCACCAACCCCGGAGCACCTGCGGAAGCAGATGTGAAAGCCATCTACACAGCAGCGTACTACGGAAGATGACCGGCATATGTGGCTCTTCATCGATTTACAGACGTCGGTGATGAGCCATCCATATATACATGATACGAGTCCCATACCTTTCGGGGGCATCCGGAGCGAACCATCCGGATGCCCCCACTTACTTTGCCGGTTATATACCCATACGAAGCTTGTAACATGTCAGTTTTTTCGGTAATCTTCGAACATGAACTTGAAAAACGAACGAATCATCTCAACGATCAAGGATCAGGTCTATGAGGTGTTGAAAGCCAATATCGTGAACGGGTCCCTCACTCCCGGCCAGCGTATTCAGGAGCTGCAGATCGCCAAGGAGCTCAATGTCAGCCGATCCCCGGTCAGGAATGCCATCAATCAGCTGATCGGAGAGGGACTGCTTGAGAGTGTCCCGAACAAGAGCGTGTTCGTGAGAAAGATCTCCGAACATGATATCATAGAGGCCTATGAGTTCCGGCTCATCATCGAACTCTATGCCGTCAGGAAGGTCGCTGAGAACCGGAGCGAACAGATCGCCCAACGGCTCAGGGAGTTCAGGACCCTCTTCACCACCCATGCTCATATCGAAGATCTGGCAGAGTATCTGAAGATCGATTCGGACTTTCACCAGTACCTCGTCGAGAGTGCCGGTAACACCATCATCTCAGAGGCGCTTACCAAAGTCTCCATGCTCATCACGCCGTTCAGGATCTATGCACTCTCAAGCCCCAAGCGATTCTATGAGTCGGTTGATGAGCATATCCGTGTCATCGAAGCCCTACTCGATCATGACGGTGAACAGGCAGTCACCTGCTGTGCGAACCATCTTGCCTGGGCCAAGGAAGAGATCCTCAACTATCTGAACTCCCGAAATACCGAAGAATAGCCCCATCAGCCTGCAGACTTCAGCCATCCTCTCTTCGAGGATGGCTTTTCTGTCTTCCAGCACTCTTCCTGTTCTGATCCAAAAAATAATTTGACATCACCATATTTTCATGCATAATGTATACATTATCCATTATGCATAAGACAAGGAGCCAGAAAGATGGCCATGACACGCATCAAGTACGACAAAGGGGTCATTGACGTCGATATACCGGAAGAGAATCTACAGGAGATCCTGATCCCCAGAGAGATGGTACAAGCTGCTGAACGTTCAGAGGCACAGATCGTGGAAGAAGCTCTCACCCATCCCATTGATTCAGAACCGCTGTCAGTGCTGGCTGCCGGAAAGCAGCGGGTGGTGATCATCACCAGTGATCACACCCGTCCGGTCCCCAGCAGCATCACCCTTCCCATACTCCTGAGAGAGATCAGGAGGGGAAATCCCGATGCATCGATCACGATCATCATCGCCACCGGGCTGCACCGCGGGATGACCCATGAGGAGATGGTAGACAAGTTCGGGGAGCAGATCACCGCATCAGAGCACCTGATCAATCACGATGCCTCTGACTCCTCCCTCTTCGTCGATCTGGGGATACTCCCCTCGGGAAGTATCTGTGAGATCCATCATCTTGCAGTGGAGGCAGATCTGCTGATAGCAGAGGGGTTCATCGAACCCCACTTCTTCGCCGGGTTCTCAGGAGGGAGAAAGAGTGTCCTCCCGGGGGTAGCTTCACAGGCCTGCGTGAACAGTAACCACTGTGCAGCGGCTATCGCCCACCCCCTGGCAGCCACCGGGATCCTTGACGGGAACCCCATCCACGAAGACATGATAGAAGCGGCCCGCAGGGCCAACCTCAGCTGCATTCTCAATGTCCTGCTTGATGAGAATAAGCATATCTCAGCAGCAGTCTTCGGTGAACCTGATGAAGCTCATCGCGCCGGATGTACACTGCTGTTCGATCAGTGCGGGGTGCACGCAGCCCCTGCTGACATCGTCATCACCACGAACGGGGGGTATCCCCTCGATCAGAATCTCTACCAGTGTCCCAAAGGTCTCGATGCCGCTCTTGCCTGTATCAGACCCAAAGGGGTCATCATCATCGCCGCAGGCTGCATCGACGGACTCGGCGGTGACCATTTCGGGGAACTGATGCTCAGCGCCCCGCCGAACGAACTGCTCGAAATCATCTCAGCGATACCGCCTGAACAGACGATCTCAGAGCAGTGGAGCGCACAGCGGTTCGCCGATGCGCTCATACACTACAGCATCATCCTGGTCACCAGCGGGCTGTCGAGGTCCGTTGTCGAACAGATGAACTTTTTGCATGCCGAAACCGTCAGCGAAGCATTGGACATGGCTTTTGCCATTCAAGGCAGAGAAGCTTCAGTGACCGTCATCCCTGACGGGGTCGGTGTGATCGTAAGGAGAACAGAGGAACATGAATGAGATGGTAAAGGCAATCAGGAACCATGAAGATGACAATGTTGCGACATTGTTCTCGACAGCTGATGCAGGGACTCCTGTGGCTGTCCTGGATACGAAGGGAGAGAGCACGATCGTGACCGTGCTCGATGACATCCCGTACGGACATAAGATCGCTCTGGTACCTATCGGGAATGGTGAACAGGTCACCAAATACGGCGAGGAGATCGGCATCGCCACACAGGCGATAGCAGTCGGAGCGCATGTCCATATTCATAACATCGACAGCATCCGTGGTCGAGGCGATTGGAAACAGGAGGAACAGGCATAATGAGCAGCTATATGGGCTACATACGGAAAGACGGGAAGATCGGCAGCAGGAATCATGTGGCTGTCATCCCCTCGGTGGTCTGCGCCAATGAAGTGGTCGAGAGCATCGTGCACAATACAGCCATGACTCAGGGGATCATCCATCATCAGGGCTGCTGTCAGACTCCTCCGGATCTGGAGAGGATCACCGACTGCCTGATCAAGATCGGAGAGAACCCCAATGTGGGAGCCGTCCTGATCGTGAGCCTCGGCTGCGAGGGTGTCGATACCGACCGGCTGGAACGGGAGATCAGAGCTACGGGAAAACCCGTGGAACGGATCAACATCCAGGAACTGGGAGGAACGAGTCCTTCGATCCAGGCGGGAATCGATAAGGCACAGCAACTGGTTCTGCAGATCTCCGGGATGCAGAGGACCGAGGTCGATCTCTCTACGTTCGTCATGGGTATCAAATGCGGGGCTTCGGATACGACCTCAGGAGTCGCTTCCAACCCGGTCATCGGCTATGTAGCCGATAAGGTGATCGAACACGGTGGTACGGTGATCTTTGGAGAGACGACAGAGTTCATCGGAGCAGAGCATATCCTGCAGAGAAGAGCGAAGGACGAGTTCGTCGCATCTGAGATCGGCAGGATCGTCAAAGAGATGGAAGACCGTGCCAAGGCCATCGGGGTCGATATGAGAAAAGGCCAGCCCACCCCGGGGAACATCGCCGGAGGTCTGAGTACGATCGAAGAGAAGTCCCTTGGAGCGATCGTGAAGTCGGGAACCAAGACGATCGACGGGGTCATCGGCTACACCGAAGCACCGAAGGGACCCGGCCTCTGGATCAAGGACTCTCCCGGCAGAGAGATCGAACTGCTCTCAGGGATGGCTGTCGCCGGGGCACAGGTGATCCTCTTCTCTACAGGACGAGGTGCCCCCCAGGGATTCCCCGTCGTACCGGTGGTCAAGATCTGCGGGAACCCGGTCACCTATGACCGGATGAGCAATGATATGGATATCAACGCAGGAAGGATCGTGACCGGAGAGAAGTCCATCGAAGAGGTCGGTGATGAGACCTTCGAGCTGCTGCTGCGCGTCGCATCAGGGGAGATGAACAAGGGCGAATCGATCAAGTATACGAAGTCCATGGACTTCTACTGCCTCGGACCGGTGATCTAGCCTTCAGGGGAGCCTATGGCGGCATGTCATCTTGACATGACCGCCTGCATATACTATTTCAGAAAAAGGAGAAATTGAGTAATGGCAGATGTACAAGTAATTCGAGTAGTCATCGGGTTGACGGTCGCGATCGGGTTGATCCTGTTCCTTGTGACAAGGACGAAGGTTCATGTGTTCCCATCGATGATCATCGGGGCACTGGCAGCAGGTCTGGTTTCAGGTCTACCTTCAGCACAGGTACTCAGTGCGATCCAAAGCGGCTTTGGAGGCACTCTGGGAAGCATCGGTATCATCATCGGATTCGGGGTCATGATGGGAGCGATCTTCGAGGTAAGCGGTGCGGCAAAGCGCATGGCCATCACCTTCATCAAGCTTCTGGGAAAAGGCAAAGAAGACGTCGCTATGATGATCACCGGATTCATCGTCTCGATCCCGGTCTTCTGTGACTCGGCGTTCGTGGTCCTCTCACCGTTGGCAAAATCACTCTCAAGGAATACCGGAAGAAGTCTGATCACCATCAGCTGTGCCCTTGGTACTGCACTGCTGGTGACACACTCCCTTATTCCCCCTACTCCCGGGCCTCTTGCGATCACGACCTATTTCCAGCTCGATATCGGCATATTCATGATCTACAGCCTGATCGCAGCTGTACCTATCACCATAGCAGGGTTACTGTATGCGCGATGGATCGGGAAACGGCTGTTCAGACTCCCGAGTGTCGAGGACTCATCGGTACTCATCGATCGTCCCTACACCACAGAGGAACTCACTGAGGAAGTATCATACAGCACCGACGGTATCCCCGGTACCTTCCTCTCCTTCGCACCGATCCTGATCCCGATCGTCCTGATCCTGCTGAACACCGTGGGGAACATGACCGGGTTCAGCGGTATCCTGAAATCCATCACCGGGACCGTAGGGCATCCTGTGGTGGCTGTCGGTATCGGTCTTCTGATCGCCATCTACGGTCTTGCCGGTAAGATGGATCGAAAGGAGGTCATCGGTATCCTTGATGATTCCATCAAACATGCCGGTATCATCGTGTTCGTCACCGGAGCCGGTGGTGCACTCGGTGCAGTCCTGAAAGCCAGCGGAGCTGGTGAGCAGATCGCTCAGGCACTGGTCAATGCACATATTCCCGGTATCGTGCTGCCCTACCTCATGGCATTCCTGCTTCGTATCGTGACCGGGTCAGCGACTGTGGGCATGCTCACGGCAGGATCGATCTCAGCCCCCATCCTGCTGACCATGACCGGAGTGAATCCCTATATGGCAGGGCTTGCCTGCTGTATCGGTTCCATCGGTATCACCAACCTGCACAACAGCTACTTCTGGGTCGTGAACAGGACCACCGGTCTGACCGACATCAAGGACATGCTGTGGAACTGGTTCGGCGCCGTGCTGTCACTCTCAGTGGTGGGAGCCGTGGTACTGTTCGTCATGAACGCCATCGTCTGATCACTGACAGATCCTGCGTCTTCTGAGTAGATACGAGCACCGGACCGGCATAAGACCCGATCCGGTGCTCTTCTTTCAGACAAGCCCCGGGGAAGAGACCGATGCCCTGCAGGTCTGAGGATCGAGGGACGGGACTCCGTACGGACCATCCTGAATGAATGCTATCGAGAGCCCTTCAAGGGGCTTCCCTATCTCCTGTGCCACAGCTGCAAGTCCGAGCTCCAGGGCTTCCGCGAAAGTCCCTGCTGATTGTGACCCATCACCGGGAAGGAGCGGCGACCCGGGAGTCATAGCGTACTCATGCGGTCCGAACTGAGGGCTGTAGTATCTCAGGTGGTCCATCGGCATCCTGTCGAAGACCCTCGTCCACTCCTGCACCTGCCACTGCTCGGGTATGAACGTCCAGTCATCCGACTGGATCAGCCGGTTGAAAGCCTGCGGTCCGATCAGCTTCAGCAGCTGGATCGTCGTGCGATAATAGAGGCTGCCGATGACATCAGTATCAGTGTTATCAGCAAGCAGGATGATATAGCCATCATCCTTGCGCAGTTTTGCCGCTTCCACAGCGGCTTTTGCCGTCTGATAGTGGTTGATCCCTACGAACCCGCCATGGGTGATCACGATATCGTACTGCTGATCCACCGCATACCTGCTGTAGCTTGATAGAAACGCTACTGCCGCCTCATGAGCAGCCTCCAGATCTCCGGCGAACACCCCGGTACAGGCGAACTCATGATCGAGCGTGACATTGATGATGAAATCGACTCCTGCGGCGTGTGCCATCTCCAGCGATTCCAGATGGCAGGGGTTATCCTTCAGGATGAGGGTGGTCGCATTGGGATGGGCAAGCATCGGATACCCGTGGAAGATGAAGGTGCTCTGCTCACCGATCAACCCCGGGCAGACTGACTTCCTGCCCCCCGAGGCCCCTGCCATGAAGTGACTCTCTACCAGACCGGTCAGGATCCTGATATCACTCTCCATATAGGTCCTGTTGATGATGATCTCACTTCCACGTGAGGTCCTGCCGATGTTCACCAGCTGGGCTTCATCAAGACAGTCATGATTGATGATGGTCACCCCGTGCTCTCGCACTCTGGGATCGAACATCGTACGCATCTCAAGGTCAGTCAGACCTCTGTGGGTCCCGGTCGCGACGATGACCTGTATCTGTTTACCGGGGACCCCGCAGTTCAGCACCCGCTCGACCACCGGCCACAGGATCCCCGATGCGCCGGTGTACGGTACCGGTCTGGTATTATCGGAGACGACGATGCAGACCGTCAGGGATGCGGGTCCCTCCTCCCTCTCTGCTATGATCTGCTCTATGGTCCTCGATGCGATCGGCGCATCGAGGGCATGCTGTATGGCCTGTTCGGGATCGGGCAGCCTGGTACTGCTTGGCATCGAAAGGACATCGACCGTATCGGGGATTTCGAACTCAGCCTGATCAGCAAGTGCACATGTGATGGTTCTTCTCATTACCGCTTATCTCCTCTGTGTTGCGTTCATCGATCAGCTATAGGGCCTGATCAGAGAAAAATCACCGGTCTTTGCCGCCTCGAGGATCGGACGCATATAGGTATCGATCAGCTCGGCAGTCAGGGGGATCGGCATGTTCTGCAGCTTCATCCTGAGTTGCGGGTTCTTGGCAGCTTCAGCGGCACGTTCTATGTGGGCATCGGTGAATCCGGGGATCTCAGAGAGAGTCACCGGGGATCCGATGGCTCTGGAGAAACTGCGCAGACCTTCGGCTACCGTAAGACCGAGCTGCCTGGCACCGGCGGCATCAAGTGAGTCGGTGATATAGCCGTAGGAACTGAGGATAGACCCGACGAGTCTGAGCTGTCGTTCGACAGAGGGCGCGAAGAAGACCATGTAGTAGGGATTCATGATCCCGCAGGCCCGCCCGTGAGAGGTGATATCGACCAGGGAGAAACTGGTCAGATGGGCACCGTTGGTCCCGCCGATCATGATCGCGTACCCCCCGAGGTCGGTCGCAAGACCGATCCCCTGACGAGCTTCGATATCGGACGGATCTGCGATGATGCGCGGGGTATACTTCAGGATCAGGTGCAGGGCTGCCTCCATGATCTGTGCAAGCAGCTCATAGGTCTCCTCATTGGCTCCATAGAAGACTTCCAGACAGTGAGATATCCCGTCAAGAGCTCCATCGACAGAGAGTCCTGTGGGCATGGAGGTCGTGACTGCATAGTCGAATACCGGGTGCTGCGGTATGATCGCATCATCCACGATCAGTTTCTTCTGTCCTTTCACAGGATCGGTTATGTTGGAATATTTCGTCAGGTGGGCACCTGAGCTGGCCGAGGTCTGGATCGCGATATGCGGGATCAGAGCTCTCCCTTCTTTGGAGACTGCCTCACTCACCAGATTGGAACCGAAGTAATCTTCGATCTCATGGCTCTGGGACCCAAGAGAAGCCAGGACATCAGCAGCCTTGACCGCATCGATGGCACTGCCCCCTCCGATCGAGATCAGGCAGTCGGGGGCCGTATGGAGAATGTAGCTCTCGATCCTGTAGACATCCTCTCTCGGGGCATTCGGTGCAGCATCCGGGACGACGACTCCACCTGCAAGTTCTACCCCATGAGCCTCCAGCGAGGCAAGTACCCGGTCACAGACCGGTTTGAGATAGGTCGTGTTCGATATGACCAGAGCTCTCTTCCCATGACCGGCAGCGATAGCCCCCACCTCATCAAGCACATCTACCCCGAACAGGTACCTTCCGTGGGTGAAATCCTTCAACAACTCTTCAGCTTTCATTCTGTAATCCATTCTTATACTCCTTACTGGTGTTTATTCAATTCTTACGCTCCCATACCCTGCAGCGAGACGTTCAGGCGACAGCAGCAGATACCCGCGCATCTTCTGCTAGTGATCATCATGGAAGAGGGTCCTGAGGATCTCCTCTACCAGCGGTACGAGAAACACGACACATCCGATGAAGAAGATCATACTTCCTGCCATCGATGCTATATCATGCGAGCGCATACCGCTGATCAGATACAGGACCGAACAGGCAAAGAACAGCATCCATCCGATGAACTGGAACATATGGCTTCGTTTCATGACTCTCCCGGCATCCTGACAGGGATGCTCCTCACAGTGTTAGGTATACCGTACCTGCTGTCGGTCGAGTTCCTTCCGTACAGTTTCCAGAGAGACCGTCCTGCAGGTCCTTCCCTGCTTTATGGCAGCAGCCGCTGCGATTCCCGCTCCCTGTCCTGTCACGGCGCAGCACATCATATTCCTCGTTGCCGCATGTGCTGTCCTGTCTCCCGAGACTGCCCGACCGACTACCAGCAGATTCTCTATCTGTGCAGGCACCATAGCCCGGTAGGGTATCTGGAAATATCTGCCGGTCACCGGGAGACGAAGGATCCCGTACCCGTCAACGAACTCGGGAAAGATCCCGATCGAATCGGGGAATCTCCCCTCACCGAGAACATCTGTACCGGTGAGAGTATATTCTCCTGTGATCTTCCGTGATTCACGGGTACCGATGGCCATCCCGTAATTTCTCAGACGGGCATGTTCGAAGCCGGGAATACTGCTGTTCATCGCTTTGATGACCTCCAGGACCTGGGCCCGCCCTTCGATCTCAGCGGTGGTCAGATCAGCTACACTGGTACAGTCGATACCAGCACGATGGACAAGATTCAGATAGGTAGCCTGCCCATCTTCGGTGATCGTGCTCCAGGAACCACCGAAGCCCCAATGCTCGGCCGGACAGGCCTGTCTGAACTGCTTTTCAAGATAGGGACTGAACATACGTCGTTCCTCTTCGGAGCTCTGCTGTGCCCAGTCCTCTCCCCAATCCCCATAGGTCGCAGGATCTTCTGCCACATAGGAGAGGAACTGGTGTGTATCGATACCGCTCAGATTGAAGGTCATCGTGACCGCCTGTCTCTCTCCGATCGGGCTCATCACACAGGGAACTCCTGCTCGAAAGGCAATATCAGCATCACCGGTACCATCGATCACCACGGCTGCAAGGACTGCGAGCCGACCTGACTTACTCTCGGTGACCACCCCTTTGACCACACCATCGATCACGATCGGTTCAACAGCCAGACAGTGGAGCAGCGGTATCACGCCGGCCTCAGTGACCAGGACATCTGCCACATGCTTGAACAGTTCGGTATCAAGGGCATAACTGTCAGACTGCACTTCTGGTATCGCAGCTCCCATCTGAAACGCCCTTCGTTCGAACTCGATCCCGATCCCCTCGGTATCCAGGGTCTTCTCATGCCGGTACCAGGCCAGCGACTCTACCCCTGCTACAGTCATATTGCCGCCAAAGCATCCATGCCGTTCTATCAGCATGGTCTTCATCCCTGCACGTGCAGCGGCGATGGCAGCTGCAAGTCCTCCGGGGCCTCCCCCGACTACCAGGACGTCGACCGTGTCATGGACCACCGTCTGTCGCGGCTGCTCCTGTACATATCTCATAGTGTTCATCTCCTTCTACCTGAACCCGAACAGATGCGGCAAGGCCAGAGTGGTCTCGGGGATGAAGGTGATGATCAGCAGTACCACGATCAGCACGAGCAGGAACGGCCAGATCGCCTTCATCACCTCTTCGAATGAGACCTGTGCGATATCTGCTGCAACATAGGCACATACTCCCAGAGGAGGGGTTATGAGACCTATGTTCAGGTTCAGTTCCAGCACCACACCAAAATGCATCAGATCCACCCCCAGAGTCAGCAGCAGCGGCATCAGCACAGGGATGATGATCAGCATGATGCTGATCCCTTCCATGAAACATCCCAGGAACAGGATGAACACATTCAGGATCAGCAGTATGACATACGGGTTGGAACTGATCCCGGTAAGCAGTTCTGTCAGCATCGCAGGGATTCCCTCATAGGTGAGGATCCATCCGAACACCGTCGCAAATGAGACGATGAGCATGATACGGCTGGTGCCCTTGCCCACTTCCACCAGCGTCTGTATCAACGCGTCGAATGACAGCTCCCTGTAGACGAATGATCCAAGGAAGATCGCATAGAGCACCGAGATCACCGCTGCCTCGGTCGGGGTGGCAAAGCCGGTCAGGATCCCTGCCAGGATGATGATCGGTGTCAGCATGGGGAGAAAGGAACGGATGAACGATCCAAGCACCATCTTCCAGGTCGCTCTCGGATAGACTTTGAATGATCTTCTTTTTGCCTCCAGATAGACGATGATCATCTGAGCTGCAGTCATCAGCAGTGCCGGTACGATTCCGGCTATGAACAGTCCACCGATGGAGGTCCCGGTCATCGCCCCATAGATGACGAATCCGAGACTCGGCGGCATGATGGTACCGACGGTCGAGGAGGCTGCTGTGACAGCAGCGGCGAATGCCGGATCATACCCCTCCTGTTTCATATAGTTGATCTCTATGGTTCCCAGTCCTGCACTGTCAGCAGTCGCCGAGCCTGACATGCCCGCAAAGATGAGACTCGAGACGATGTTCACATGGCCAAGTCCCCCCGGTATATGCCCGACAAGCTGCTTGCAGAAATCGAACAGCCGGTTCGTCACCCCTCCCATGTTCATGATCTGCCCTGCAAGCATGAATAGCGGGATCGCAAGCAGCGTGAACGATTCGAAGGTCCCGAGCATGATCTGCGGGATCGTCTCCAGGGGCACTCCGCTGGTTACGAAGTAGAAGAGGCAGGAGAGTCCCAGACTGAAGGCCACCGGCACCTTGATGAGCATCAGCAGCAGGAACACCAGGATGAAAAGACTGTTTCCCATTGGTCACTCCACATAGAGGTTTCGAGAACACTCAGTCATGGCTGCCCTGCTTCTCAGGTTCCGACATGACTGAAGAGTCTCTGAACAGATGATACGTAGTAAAAGCCCCCATTCCCAGGAACCCGAGTACGACAGCCAGGGTATACAGGGAGACAGGAAGACGGGCAGCCACTGAGCTGATCCCCTGCTGCCGTGTCATGGTCCAGAGTGCTATCACTACCATGACGCCTTCCAGCAGGATCACCAGAGTCAGGATCATGATACGTACGATCCGTCTGACACGACCGTGCAGCCTGTTGTAGAAGAAGTCCACCTCCAGATGGGTCTTCTCATAACTGCAGACAGCACTGCCCATGAAGGTGAACCAGCAGAAGGCGAACAGCGAGATCTCCTCGGTCCAGGAAAACGGGGTATTGAATATATACCTCGATATGATCTGCAGGATCACACACAGCAGGATCACCAGCAGGGTCAGCAGCAGCACTGCACGGTAGAGTCTATGGGTAACTGATAGGATCTTGGACATGAGACGACCATCCTGTATCTGATCATAAGCATGATGATCGATCATGAGCAGCAGTTGTATGCCGCTGATGATCGATCCTGAATACCGATCAATTAATTCTGAAGCAGTGCCTCGATCTCTGCCCAGAGACCGGGATCCCATTCTCCATCCTGTTCTGCACGGATCATGGTCGCGGGATACACAGCAGCTCTGAACTGGTCCTTATCGATGGTATGGACAGTCACCCCTTCGGCAACCATCAGATCGATGTATTTCTGCTGCAGCTGTGCATTCTCTGCCCTGTACCAGATATCGACCTCATCGAACGTATCGGTGACCATGGCCTGCTGCTCTGCACCCAAGGCCTGCCACCATGCATCATTGACGATGAATCCTGTGATATCATAACTGTGGTCTGTGATCACCAGATGTTTAGCTGCTTCGTGCCATTTCATGTTGTAGAGCGATTCCACATGATTCTCCGCACCAGCTACCACGCCCTGCTTCATGGCAAGATAGGTCTCGTTGAACGAGACCGGTGTCGGGGCTGCCCCCAGTGCCTTGAAGCTCTCTATGTACGAATAACACTCAGGGACCCGCAGTTTCACCTGATAGAGATCTTCCAGAGTCTCCACAGGCCGGGATACCAGCAGCTGTCGCGGCAGTCGTGTCCAGCCGGCAGTGATATAGCGTATGCCGTGCTTCTGTGCAAGAGCGTCATTGAGCCGCTGCAGAGAGGTGGAGTTCGCGACCAGTTTCGCTTCTTCGGGCGATCCGCAGGTGAAGGGGAAATCAGTCAGGGAGAATCCGGTGTCAAACTGGGCAAGCCAGGAGATGGATCCCCTGAACGCTTCCAGTGTCCCTGATTTCACCAGCTCCAGCTGCTTATTGGCACTGCCGAGCTGTGAGGCATGAAAGGCTTTTACCGTGATGGCACCACCGCTTCGTTCTTCGATGATATCCTTGTATCTATCCAATGCGATCGCACCAAGATTTGCCACGTTCTCAATATCACCGACACGCATCACGATCTGTTCAGTCGAAGTCTCCTGACCTCCCCCCCCATACAGTGAGAAGCCGATACCCATTGCCATAATGATCAACACCACTTTCTTCATGCGAACACCTCATTATTAAAATTCCATTTAATAAAATTCAATTCCATAATATAATATTTTTTGATATTGTCAACACAAATCGACACATCCGCAGTTCCCAAAGTCCTGAAGAACGCACTTCTCTGCTGTCTCAGGATCCAGAAAATCATGTATTCAGGCAGGTTTGACGCGATATTCCTGAAATCTGGCAGAGAGAGAACCCCAGGTGGCAGAGAGATCTTCATGCAAGGCATCAGTGACCATCAAGAGGATAGCACCTCTTGCGCTATTCTTTATTGACTTACAAAACATTATTGGATATAATCATTTTATAAAACTTGATTTTAATTATTAGTTTATATAAGGAGTGAATCATGCTTATTTCTGAAGTTGTCGTACAGATTCTCGAAAAAGAGGGCATCACTGATGCCTTCGGTATCCCCGGTGCCGGGATCAACCCCGTATACAAATACATCAACACCTCGAAGATCGATCATTACATGATGAGACATGAAGAGGCGGCGATCCATGCAGCTGACGGATACTTCCGGGCCAGCGGTAAGATGGCGCTGTGTATCTGCACCTCCGGGCCGGCTGCCACGAACTTCGTCACCGGTCTCTACACCGCTGATGTGGATTCGATCCCGCTCATAGCGATCACCGGGCAGAACACATCGGACCTGTTCGGTAAAGATGCCTTCCAGTGCGTCGATATCGTTCAGATCGCATCGCCTGTCTGCAAGAAGGCATGGTGTCTCACTGATGCCGAAGCTGTCCCCTCTATTATGAGAGAGGCGTTCAGGACTGCCAGATCGGGAAAACCGGGACCGGTACTGCTTGATCTTCCCCTTGATATCCAGAAGAGTGATATCGCCTTCGATATCGATGCATATGAGCCGGCTGAGATCACCACCCCCGGTCCTGATCCCGAACAGATCAGTCAGGCTATCGCGCTCCTTGATACGGCAAAGAATCCTGTGCTGATCATGGGAGGAGGTGTCCTCCTGTCTGAAGCAGAACAGGAATTCGTCGAGTTCGCTGAATATATGAACATACCGGTCGTCACGACCTATATGGCCAAGGGAGGGATCCCTGATGATCACCGGCTCAACGTCCAGCTGGTAGGGATCCAGTGCGGTGCCTCGAACATCGGGAACAAGGTGTTCCTGGATTCTGATGTGGTCCTTGGTGTAGGATGCCGTTTCACGGACAGACACACCGGGAACGTCGCAGTCTACCAGGGGGACAGACGGTTCATCCATATCAATATAGAGCCCTCAGAGATCGGAAAGATCATCCCTGCAGAGATCGGTATCGTATCAGATGCGAAGAAAGCTATGACTGCCATGCTCGCAGAGGCGAAGCGAACCGGTGGAAAACGAGCTGGTTCAGAACGGGTAGCAGGTCTTGCGGCGCAGAAGAGAGCACTTGATGTGACAACGATCCCCGGGACCACAGGAGAGATCAAACCTCAGACCGTGTTCGACCGGATGAACGAGGTGTTCGATGACAGGACACTCTGGACCACAGGCTGCGGTCTGAACCAGATCTGGTCTGGTCAGTACCAGAAGATCAACAGGACCAGGACCTATCTGCCATCAGGCGGAGCCGGTACGCTCGGGTATGATATCCCGGCTGCGATCGGGGCTTCGGTGGCGACCGGGAAGGGAAAGGTCGTCTGTGTGATGGGTGATTTCGGTTTCACATTCCTGGTAGAGGAACTGGCAGTCGCAGCAAAGCATCAGCTGCCGGTCAGCGTACTGGTCCTCAACAATGCCTACCTGAGTCTGATCCGACAGAACCAGGTCTATGCTTTCGGGTATGAACATGCCGTGGAGATGAGCGAGAACAAGGATTTCATCGATTACATCAAGGTGTCTGAGGGCTTCGGCTGTACAGCAGAACGGGTCCTGGAGGATAAGGATATCGATGCAGCCATGCAGCGTGCACAGGATGCTGCCGGTCCCTATGTGGTCGAGTTCTTCGTAGAAGACAACACCGACTGCAACATGGGAGCCTCGATCGATGCAATAACGAATTTCAACGAATAGCGCATATTTCTTTGAGAGGACCCTGTCTGAGCTGTACTGGCTGAGCAGGGTCTTCTCTTTATCCTGCAGCCCATATAGAGTACCTTTACATACCTGACGGTTTTACGTCATAATGTGGTATCACAGTTCACTATGGAGAATCTACTATGCAATCTGAAGGTGTCAAGAAGAACCAGTCTATCGGTAAAGCGTTACTGATCATCGAACATATGGCCAAACAGCAGCGTCCTCAGAGACTGCTCGATCTTGCCAATGATCTGAAGATGCCCTCGAGCACCATCATCAGGTTCCTCAACACACTCATCGAGTATGGCTATGTCAGGAGGGATCCTGAGAATTCCCGATACTCTCTGACCCTGAAGCTCACAAGCCTGGGAAACCTGGCCTATTCGAAGTTCTCCTACTCCAATGCGCTGAAATCACATCTGCACAGTATCAGTGACACGCTCAATGAGTCAGCATCGCTGTCTATCGAGCAGGATATGAATGTAGTCTATATTGATACAGCTGAAGGTCCTGATCACATCCTCCAGACGCTGCAGAGGATCGGTAAAGTGGCTCCGATGCACAGCACCGGTGCCGGCAAGATCCTGATGATGAACTACAATGAGGCAGAGATCAATCGCTATATCGACATCCGGGGACTTCCCGGCTATACCGAGAAGACCCTCGTGACCCGACACTCCTTCCTCAAGGAGATGGAGAAGGTACGAACTCAGGGGTTCGCCTATGACGATGAAGAGTGTGAGATCGGCGTGAAATGCATCGCATTCCCTGTCAGGGATTTTTCCGGCAAGGTAGTCGCCTCGATCAGTGTCTCCGCTCCCATATCACGCATGGCACCTCCGAGAGAAGAGGAGATCATCGAAGTCCTCAAGGAAGTGACGCAGCAGGCCTCTCTGGATCTTGGATGGGCTGAAGGCTGATCCCTGCACAGACCGATCCTCCAAAGTCATCCCTCCCTCCCAGCCAGTTCGATACGAACAGACTGCGGAGACACCTCCGATACACACGCTGAACAGGAGATCGAGTCATTCACAGGATGACGAAGCCCCCCCCGTTCAGCCGGTGCATCAGGTCACACACCGACTGAACGGAAGGGCTCATTACTCTTTGCAGCCGCTCTCAGAGACTGTCTCCATGATTGACTTCAGCTGATCCGTACGCCCTGCTGTTCCAGTTCCTGCTGAAGCAGTCCTATGGCTACATCCCGAACCGGTACGTCTTGCTTCAGAGAAAGAGCTGCAGCGGTCCCGGCTGCCTGCCCGGTCACCGTACAGCACATCATATTTCTCATCGAAGTATGAGCTATGACATCAGCGGAGATGCAGCGACCGGCAACAAGCAGATTCTCCACCTTCAGAGGGACAAGTGCCCCATAGGGTATCTGATAGTATCTGCCGGTCAGCGGGAGGATCAGATACCCGCTCCCGTCGATGAACTCGGGAAAGATCCCGATGCTGTCATCGCACCGTCCCTGATTGAGTACATGATCTCTGGTGACTCGCGTCTCTCCCTGGATCTGGCGTGATTCCCGTGTTCCAAGGGTCATACCGAAGTTTCTCAGTCTGGCCTTCTCGAACCCGGGTATGTATCGCTGGAAGGCTTTTATGACCCATAAGGCCTGCTTTCTGCCCTCCTGCTCGGCTCTGGTCAAGTCCCGTACATCAGTACAGTCATACCCGAAGGAGTAGATCATGTTCAGGCCGCAAGCCTCTCCTGACTCTGTGAAGGTGCTCCAGGTACCTGCGATCGACTGTGCATCCTCAGGGATGACCCCATCCTGTTGAGCTTGAGCGAAGACCTCTTCGAGATAGGGACTGAAGAGGTTATCCTCCAGGCCAGTGGTGGTGATTGCCCAGTTCTTACCCCAGTCAGCATACGTGGGCTTCAATGTCTGTTGGACATGGGCATGGAACCTGTCAACATCGACCCCTGCACAGTGGAACATCACGGTCACTCCCATCAGTTCCTCTTTTGAACGTTTTGTGTAGGGAACACCGGAACGTGCAGCGACATCGGCATCTCCGGTACAGTCAATGATCCTCTGTGCGAGGATCGCCTGACGACCTGACTTCCCTTCGGTGATGATCCCTGTGATCGTCTGTCCCTCCATGATCACATCGACTACCAGGGAATGCAGCAGCACCTCGACAGAGGATTCTTCACAGAGCCTGTCAGCCACCACTTTGAACCCCTCTGGGTCAATGACGAAACTGTCTGATTGGGGCTCCTTTCGTGCAATAGATTCTTTGACTGCCCGCTGTTCGAACTCAGTACCGATCCCGCAGCAGTCAATGGTATGTTCATGTCTATACCAGGCAAAGGATTCTACTCCTACCTGGGTCATATTCCCGCCCAGACACCCGTAGCGTTCTACGAGCAGGGTCTTCGCCCCCGTTCGTGCTGAAGCCAGTGCCGCTGCCAATCCTGCGGGACCGCTTCCTACGACGACTACTTCAGTCTCGATGAGTACTGGTGTCTCTTTCGGCTGTTCAGTGATCTTCTTCATCATGTGACTCTCTCATTCTCTTGTGTAACATATACACCTGAGACAGCAGATACGTCTACCGCCTCAGGTGTATCATCCGTTCTTTTATTATACAGCGATCCGTTTCAGATGCTTACTGCTGGGAATCTTCGAGGTAGACATTCTCCTTGCTCTTGAGCGGAAGAGGAATACCTGCCGGGAAATCGAGTTTCAGCTGCTTGAAGAAACTCAGGATCAGGACCAGCATGGCAAAGCAGATCGGGAATCCGGTTATGATCGACACTGTCTGCAGTGGTCCAAGTGCCTGCGGGTTCAGCAGATACAGTGCAAGGGATACTGCTCCGGCCAGGATCAGCCAGAATGCCATATTCCACTTCTGAGGATCCTGATCACCTGAGAGTCTCTTCTCAGATGCTGCAGCCAGTGAATAACCCACTGCAGCGTGTCCGGTGATATAGGATAGCAGGCAGATGATCGTAAAGAACGCGATCATCAGATACCCGCCGGGGGCATGCTTGAACATCTCAATGACCACGCCTCCACGGCCTTTCTCGCTCAGTACTGTTACCAGGTCAGCGGTACCGCTGATCTGCAGGTTGATCCCGAAGTTCGGCAGGATCATGTAGAAGAGCATACATCCGAGTGATCCTGCGATCAGTCCACCGAGGACTACCTGTCGGATGGTCCTTCCCTTGGAGATCTTGGCGATGAACAACCCGAAGGGAAGAGCATATACTGCCCACCAGGAGAAGTAGAAAATCGTCCAGCCCTGAGGGAACCCGTTGGATGCTATCGCATCTGTGGTCAGACTCATGTAGATGAAGTTCTGGATCATCAGTCCCAACGCGTCGGTGGACTGGTTGAGAATGAAGAAGGTCGGTCCGAAGATCAGGATGATGAACAGCAGGAGGAAATCTCCTCGGATGTTCCAGTCACTGAGCTTCGCGACGCCCTTCTTCAGCCCCAGTACCAGTGCGAGGAGCGGGATGAAGGTCCAGAGGACGATCACCAGGATATCGATCCCGACATTGGTAGCATCAAGACCGATCATGTAGGCGATCCCGCTTGAGATAGCAGGTGTTCCCAGAGCGATCGAAGTCAGAACGCCTCCAAGCAGGCCGAAGATATACAGGAAGTTCAGGGTGTGACCTGCCAGACCATCTGAGCGTTTCCCCAGAAGCGGTCGTGCATACTCACTCATCTTCATGTTCTTCTCTTTCTTGACATAGTAGAAATACCCGATCGGTATGGCAACAGCAATGTAGAATGCCCATGCAGAGGGACCCCAGTGGAACATCCCATAGGTTGATGCCCATCGGGCAGCTTCAAGGCTGTTCGGTTCTACGCCGAAGGGTGGTGCTCCCATGATCCAAATCCACTCGATCGCACCAAGATACAGAAGACTTCCTCCGGTACCTGAGGTCAGGATCATTCCCAGCCAGGTGAATGTGGAGAATTGCGGTTTCTCATCTCTCCCGCCCAGAACGATCTTTCCCATCTTGGAATAGGCATAGTACAGACACAGAAAGAGCATAGCCATGGTGAACAGCAGGAAGAACCATCCAAGTTCATGCGTCGTGAACGCATGGACCTGTCCCAGGACTCTGTCACTGGCTTCAGGAAAGATGAAGAACAGGAATCCGAAGAACAGGGTAACGGCTGTAGCTGGTATGAATACGGCTTTGTCGATCCTCATACCTTTGGGTTTCTCATTGTCACTCATAAAACCTCCTATATTTCTGGTTGCCTGCTGTACGCATCACTGATGGGCACGGCAGGACAATCGCATACATGGTAACCACCTGATCACTGCAGGTGTTCATAAGACTGGTGTGCTCAGACACGACAGATCACAGGCTCACCGCTCCGTGCGCGACCGTCATGGCAAGGATCTCCTTCGCCGGGACTTCTCTTGAGGGGATCGATCTCCGTATCGCGATGGCTGCTGCAGCGCCTGCTGCCTGTCCCATCGCCATGCATGTGCACTGAGCCCGTAGCCCGGCCAGCGACTTCCGATCAGAGGAGATGATCCTGCCTGCAACGAGGATCCTGCCTGAGCTTCTGGGGATCAGAGATCTGAAGGGGATCTTCGGTATCATCGATTTCGAGGTGTGAAAGACCTCCTCACATCCGTTATCCTCGTTATGCAGGTCTATATAGTTGAAGGCGTTGCATATCTGGTCATCATAGGTCGTCGATGCAAGGAACTCTTCAGTGGTGATCCGATGCTCACCGATCACACGGTACCCTTCCCGTGAGAGGGTCCGTGCATACATGGTCTTCAGCACCGCCCGTTCTCCTCCGGGGATCTCTTCATGGATGAACCGGTATATGCGAAGCATGGCCTGACGCCCTCTGATGTTCGCTTCGGTCTGCACCTGCGCATCTGAGGTATCACAGCCATAGACATGGGTACTGTTATGCCCGCCCATCTGCAGCAGCCAGAGAAACGGGTAGGTATCGAAATAAGCCCAGTCCCCCCTCTCCAGTCTTCCGGACTGCAGTGCCTCTTCATACAGCTGCTGCACTTCCCCCTTCCACACCTGCTGCATATCGATGTCCTCAATCCGGTACTGCAGGGTGCCCGGCTGTCGTTGCGGGGCCTTCTCGACTTCCAGTCCCAGAGCCCGTGCCCCATCAGCATCCCCGGATGCATCGATGATCTCTCGTGCGATCGTGGTACGGATCAGCCCTCTTCCATAGGAAGTGACTTCCCAGCTGTCACCGACAGCTTGAATATCACCGGTGAACTCTCCATAATGCAGGATGACTCCTGCTTCCAGCGCTTCGGCTTCCGCGATGGTTGCATAGATAGGTACGTTGATATGGCTGTAGTACCCCGGGGTGTCAACCGGTCGGCGTCTTTCAGCCGGTTTGATGGGGATCCCTTCGACTTCTCTGCTTTTGACGAACAGTTCCCAGGGAATCCCCTGGACGACCGGCTGATCTGTCGAATGAAAATGGTTGGGCATGAAGACCCCACCTTCTGTCATGGTGCCTCCAAGCATCGTACCGGCTTCGATGACCGATGTGGTAACACCTTCCCGAGCAGCCTGGATAGCGGCTATGTGTCCGGCGGTCCCTCCCCCTATGACCAGAAGCTCGACATGTTCACGTACAGCTCTCATATATGAATCCTTTTTAAAATAGTAAACCGTTAATTAAAACCACTGGTATCATTCTACAGCATCTTTACCATCTGTCAAGATAATATTTCATTTATTTATATTCGATTTTAATTATTAAAATAGACGGATGATCTCATACGATATATGGGCATTCTCTCCCTATATGTTCCCAGGATGTCCCGCATAGTTGTACGTACTGTGTTGAGCTGCACTGGAAGGGAGGTATACCCCATACGGAAGCGAGCCGGATCCAGGGGCTTGGATCCGGCTCGCGTAGTCAGGTCATAGAGGTCTCAGTCATTCTGTCAGTTCTGTCACCACCATCAAGACAGGGTTGATGATTGGTTGGTGACTAGCAGCAGGTTCGCTGCCGAGAGAGCACGATGGTGAGGGTATCAGAATCTCCGCTTCGACAGCCGTGCATCGACAATACAGCCGGGTCCACCGATACACCCGTCTTCACAGCACATCACTTCCACCAGATCTGCATCCACCGGGCGTGTTCCCCAGCTCTTCATCAATGCGATGTTCTTCTTCGTAAGGCCTTCTATCTGCTCGGTCCTGATCTTCAGAGCGGGAGGAAGTGCCGCCGCTACCGACCGTGCGACTCCCCCTGCAACGGCAAAACCTCTGGGCAGCTGTTCAGGTTCTCCGGGGAGCTCTTCGGTCTCCCTGACATCGATGTCCCATGCAAGAAAACAGGCGGCAAGCTCTTCGAAGGTGATCACGGCATCGACGTGGGGGTCGGCCGCACCTTCCTGCTTCTTTGCGATACAGGGACCGATGAACACGGTGAAGGTATCTCCCCTGCGGGCTCTGGCAGCTTCTGCAGCATAGGACATGGGACTTCGCGTATGCGATACCCGGTCCTTCAGCTGCGGTATATGCTTGCGTACACACGAGAGGTAGGCACTGCAGCAGGAGGTGGTCATGAACGGCTCCCCCTGAGCCATTCGCTCGACGAGCTCCTTCGACTCCGCTTCAACGGTCTTCCCGGCTCCTTCGGCGACCTCGATCACCGAGTCGAACCCCAGACTCGAGATCGATGCGAGGATCTGACTGAGGGTCCCGGGGAACTGTCCATCCACAGAGGGCGCGACCAGCGCGGTCACATGATCAGGTCCTGTCAGCTTCCCGGCAACGGTGAGGATCTGGCTTCTCTCCACGATGGCGCCGAACGGACAGGCCCGTGCGCAGCGGCCGCAGTCGATACAGGCTGCACGGTCTATGCTCACCTGCCCTGCCAAGTCTTTCCTGATAGCCCCGACCGGACAGACATCCTCGCAAGGTACCGGGATATAGAGGATGGCATTGAAGGGACAGACGTCCCTGCACTTGCCGCAGTTGACACATCGTTCGGTATCGATGAAGGCCCTGTTCCCGACAAAGGTGATCGCATCCTTCGGGCAGTTGGTCATACAGGGCCGTGCCAGACAGCCACGGCACAGCTCCGTGACACGATACTGGCTGGTCATACAGGAACTGCAGCCTGTCGAGATGACCGTGAGTACCGGAAGCGGTGCGATGGGCTCTTGGAGTGCCCTGCCGGCACAGGTGCTGAGCAGGGAGACCTCATCATCGTCCTGCTCGAGATCCACACCCATCAGGGAGAGCAGGCGACTGCGTATCATCGCACGATCCTTATAGATGCAGCAGCGGGAGTAAGCCTGATCCTTCGGGATCATATCGACCGGGATACGATCGATCTTCTCGAGGAGACTGCCGCTGCGGTAGAGCTTGAGCAGCTTGGAGGCGAGTTCCCTGCGAAGATAGGTATACTGATTCTTCTGAGTAAGCATATGGTTCACTTCCTTACACTGTCTGATCGAGACAGCTTGCATCCAGATACGCAAGCACCCCTTCAAGGGTCGCCTCACCGATGAGCTGTCCATCGATGGTAAGAAAGGGCGGCCTGAGCCCTGATTCCCGGCAGTGTCCGATACAGGGGCTTCCTGATATGTGTATACAGCCTTCTATCATCTCCCGGGTGATCCCGCGCGGCTCCCATCGTTCAGCCAGCTCCTCTACAAGCAGCAGCAGATCAGCACCGCCCATCACAAAACAGGCAGTGCCGGTACAGATCCTTACGTCAGTCTCTTTGATCCTCATGGTGTTCCTCTCATCCAGTCGCTCTATAGATAGCTCAGTGACGTCTCTTTCAGATACGAGTCCTCTAAGACGGTCCTGATCCTGTGTATGATGGTCCTGCGTATACCGATCTCAAAGGGGATGTTTGGATCCTGATGAGCCTCATTGATCGTGGTACCCACGACGAAGAAGACACGGTCACTGCTCAGCAGCAGCTCCAGATAGGATCTCACTGCCGTGGGGGGCAGCTCCTCGACCGGGGTCCGCCGTTCCAGTTCCACGGCGACACGGTTCAGGGTCAGCATCCCCTCGGTGACCAGATCTACTCCCTTCATGGATGAAGCAGGTGGTATGTCGGCATTCCAGCTCGAAAGATCGACCCGCACCTCCTCATGGCACTCCCGGGAGAAGATCTGCGCAGTGGTCCCTCCCGAGATGATCTTCTTCCCCTGGAAGTCCATGACCTGCTCGACCAGTGCTGCGTCGTCACTCTCCCTGTAGGGAGGACCTGTTGCGATGATCAGGTCTCTGGGTCGGCGGACAGTCACCACCGCACAGGTGATATCATCTTTGGGCAGCCCGGCATCAAGGGCTCGTGCCTTCTGGATGATCGCACGTGCCAGTTCCTTTGACGAGATGTCCTCATCCTCCTTGAGCAGCTGCTGTATGAAGGATTCGACAGCACTTCGCCGCCATCCGAGCGGATACCGATGGGTTCCCAGCCCGGACTGAGTGACCCCGTCGGTCATCATGATCAGCCGGCAGCCATTCTCCAGTCCCACCGATGACCAGCTGAGGCTCTCATCCTTGCAGGCCGCCGGCCTGTCGAGGATGATCCTCTTCTGCTCGACAGGTACGCTGACACTGCGATCGAAGAGGAACATCCGGGGATTGTCATATTCGATCAGCTGTGCGGTGATGCCGTCCTGCTCCCCGAGAAGGATCTGGATGATACTGAAGGTGGAATAGCTGATCTTCCGCTCTTTACAGACAGGCAGGGTGTTCATGATGATCTCAGCAGAATGTACGGCGTTGATGGGACTGAACGAGAGTTTCTGTGCCATATGAGCCGTCATACTTGCCAGGACATTGGCTTTCACCCCGCTGCCGAGCCCATCGGAGAGGGTACAGACGATCCGGTTCTTTTCGGGGTTCCTGGAGTAGAGAAAGACATCCCCGCCGATACGCTGCCCCTGCTTATAGAACTGCGCATAGTCCACATCGACCACGAACTTCCCGGGTCTCATATCGAGCCTCCCCTGCACTCCTCGCTGTTCTGTTCAAAGACATCGATCATCGAACTGAGCATGATCTCAGTCTCCGCGGCATTCTCACCGAGCAGCGATGCTATCTGCTGCACACTCTGCAGGTTCTTCTGTATCACCGCTTCAGCACGCTTCATGACCGCATCCCGATTCCTGGAGGCCTTGGTGATATCCTGGAAGAGTGCTCCGGCAAGCCGCTTCTGATCGATCGAGAAGAAGGTGATCGCAAGGATGCGATCCATTTGGCGGATCGTCCGCTGGATCACCGGCTGATCTCCACAGAAGACCTCACTCAGGTGCGATGAGATATCAAGGAACTTGTTCAGACTGAGCCCTGATACCCTGTTGAGTTCCCGATCATCAGCATCATAGGTGATCGATGAGAACATCCTGAGGAACTGGGCATTGCAGTCTACGATACGATACCCATGGTCTACGATCACCACTCCCATGGGAAGGGTCCTCAGCAGCATATCGACCTTGCTTTGAGCCTGTTTTCTCATATTGGTCACGCACATCTCAGCCTCTGCCATGCCGTTGATGCAGGCGATGGCAAAATCCCGGCAGGAGTTGTACCCGCATCCGCCGCAGTCAAGGCGTTCCCGGGGATCGGCCTTTCCCAGCTGTTTGAGCATCCGTTCGATCTCGAACTCGGCTGCAGGCAGCCTGCCGCTCCCCTGCTGATCTCTCAGATGATAGTCACAGGCTATGGAAGGTATCGAACCGCTGACAGCCTCACGGGGGTCCTGTGAGAGCTCCTTGAGTCGTGCACGGGTGTATCTGCTGTTCACGGCCTTCTTCAGTACCGGTGCCAGGGCTTCGGTACATCCGGGTCCGTTTATGCACCCTCCCCTGCAGGAGAGCAGCTCGAAGAATACCGGCATCGCCTCACAGCTGCTGAGGCCTGACTGCCGGTCTGATGCGATGCCCTCCAGAGACTGCAGGACATCGAGTATCCCCGATATCCCGGCAGTCCGGTCCTGCAGTTCCACATCACCGCCGCTCAGGGAGGATATCATGCCGCTTTCCAATGCGTAGTTGGTCGTGGTGCGTGCTTTCCTGGGGATGAAGGAGATCGGGTCACTCTCATCTGCTATCTTCGGACTCTCGAGGGTGCAGCCGAACCAGGCGCTCATCGGATCAGCAGCAACCGCATCCGGTGCACAGAGGGTCTGAGGATCCTGCAGATCGATACCGCACTCCTGCATCCAGCCGCGCAGCTCCTTGAATGTCAGTGCGACATCCGGCAGCCCCGGGTTCCTGTCAGCCTCCAGCTTCTTGGAAATGCAGGGTCCGATGAAGACGACGCCGATGGATTCTCCATAGTGCTCTCTGAGCATGAGTGCATGGGCTCCCAGAGGTGATCGTACAGGGGTGATACAGTCGATCAGTGAGGGATAGTACTTCTCTACTGCCTGTACCACCGTCGGGCAGGCTGAGGAGATCAGCGGTGTACTGCAGGACTTGGCAAGAAGGGTGTCAACGTGTGCTGAGACGATCTCAGCACCAAGGGCCGTCTCTGATATCCCTGCGAATCCCAGAGCGTGCAGGCCCATCAGCAGCTGCTGCTCACAGCCTGCGAATTCGGTCACGAACGAGGGGGCCAGAGAGACATAGACTCGAGAGCGATCTCTGATCAGTCTGCGTGCTCTGGGCACGTCATTGCGAATCTTCTTCGCATGTACCGGGCAGGCATCCACACACTTGCCGCAGAAGATGCACCGATCGTGAACGACCACAGCACTCCCCTGATGCACTTGTATCGCCTTGACCGGGCATGCCCGTACACACTTGTAGCAGTCCCGACACTCGGTCTTTTCCGTATAGATCGGTTCGTATCTCATGGCTTCGACTCCTGCAGCTGTTTCAGCCTGGAGATCACCTCCCTGGGGCCGAGTCCCTGGCAGAGCTCTCCATCGATCCTGATGTTCGGCCCCTTCGAGCACTCTCGTAGACACAGATGGCCTGCCAGCACGATCTCACAGTCTTCATGCTGTGAGGCATACAGTTCAAGTGCTTCCAGTACCGCTGCATTGCCTCTGGCAAAGCAGGAACTACCCATGCACAGTTCTATCTTCATGACGTCTCCTTACGGTAGCCGGAAAAAAGAGCTTCCGAAGCGGGCCTTCAGGCTATGACGATCACTGCGGGGAGTCACCCTGCGGGTTTCTGTACCACTGTGTGTGCAGCGGGCCGGAGATCTGTCAGGAGGAGATGCAAGGACCTGCTGGGTGTTCAGTTCACGTCACTCGGACCGCTTCGAAAGCGTACAAACCTATAGCATACCTGCAGGGCTCAGGCCCTGCAGGTCATCTTCCGGATACGTACTTATCTCTTCCCGTAGAAGGCTGAGAGATACATCGTCCTGATCTCTGAGATCAGCGGGTAGCGGGGATTCGCCCCGGTACACTGATCATCAAAAGCCTGCTCAGAGAGTTCATCCAGCTTAGCCAGGAACTCCTGTTCGTTCACACCGCAGGCCTGAATACTCTCAGGGATATCAAGTCGCTTCTTCAGATCCTCGATGAGGGCAATGAGCTTCTCCACCTTCTCAAGGTCCTTCTTACCGGCGACTCCGAGATAATCGGCGATACGTGCATACCTGGAGATCGCTGTAGGATACTCATACTGGGGGAATGCCGCCTGTTTTACCGGTACGTCAGTGGCATTGAACCTGATCACCTCTGAGATCATCAGGGCGTTTGCCACACCGTGCGGGATGTGAAAGGCTGCTCCCAGCTTATGTGCCATGGAGTGACACACTCCCAGGAAGGCATTTGCAAAGGCCATACCAGCCATACATGATGCATTATGCACCTTCTCCCGTGCCCGTACATCGGTCTTACCGTCTTCATAGGCTGCCGGCAGATACTTGAAGAGGATCCTCATGGCCTCAAGAGCGATACCGTTGGTATAATCGGAAGCCATGATCGAAGCGAAGGCTTCCAGAGCATGAGTCAGAGCATCGATCCCGGAGGCTGCTGTGAGCGCAGGAGGCATCTCTGAGACCAGCTGGGCATCTACGATCGCCATGCTCGGAGTGAGCGCATAGTCTGCGATGGGGTATTTCAGTCCTGTCCGGTCATCAGTGACGACGGAGAAGGGGGTCACCTCCGAGCCGGTCCCTGAAGTGGTGGGGATCGCCACCATGGAGGCCTTCTTGCCCATGTTCGGGAAGGTATAGATGCGTTTCTCGATATCCATGAACCGCAGGGCAAGACCTTCGAAAGATACTTCCGGGTGTTCATAGAGCAGCCACATGATCTTGGCAGCATCCATGGGAGACCCGCCGCCGAGTCCGATGATCACATCAGGTTGAAAGGCGTTCAGGATCTGCAGTCCACTGTTGATCGTGCTGAGGGTCGGGTCCGGTTTCACCTGATGGAAGCATTCACAGTCGATCCCGAGTCCTTCGAGGACTGAGGTGACCCGCTCGACGTATCCGTTCTGATGCAGGTAGGAGTCAGTGACGATGAAGCATCGTCTCTTTCCTTTGAGCTCCTGCAGCGCCACAGGCAGACAGCCGTTCTTGAAATAGACTTTTGGCGGTACCTTGAACCATAGCATGTTCTCTCTCCTTTCAGCGATCGTCTTGATGTTGAGCAGATGCTTGACACCGACGTTCTCACTCACCGAGTTCCCGCCCCAGCTTCCGCAGCCGAGAGTCAATGATGGTTCAAGCCTGAAGTTGTAGATATCGCCGATTGCACCCTGTGATGCAGGCATGTTCACCAGGACCCTCCCGGTCTTCACGATATCACCGTAGTAGGTGATCCTATCCTGATTCTGAAGGTCAGTGTAGAGCACCGACGTGTGACCGAAGCCTCCCAGCTCGATGAGCTTCCGTGCTTTGTCCACACCATCTTCGAAATCCTCACAGCTGTAGAGGGCAAGACAGGGACTGAGTTTCTCATGTGCGAAGGGCTCCGCAGCTGATACGTCGGTCACTTCACCGATGAGCACTTTTGCCAGTTCCGGTACTTCGAACCCGGCGATCCGTGCGATGGTCACAGCACTCTGTCCTACGATGGCGGGGTTCACCGTACCCCGTTTCTTATCAAGGATCAGCTCCCGTACCGCTTTGAGCTGACCGGCATCGAGGATATAGCCTCCTCTCGTCTGGAACTCCTGTTTCACGGCAGCATAGAGATGCTTGTGTACGATGACCGCCTGTTCCGAAGCACAGACCACACCGTTGTCGAAGGTCTTGCTGATCAGCACCGAGTTGACAGCCATCCTGATATCCGCTGTCTCATCGATCACTGCAGGGGTATTCCCCGCACCCACGCCGATCGCAGGTTTCCCTGAAGAATAGGCAGCCTTGACCATGCCCGGACCACCGGTGGCAAGGATCAGATTGATGTACTCATGATGCATGAGTCTCTGTGAGAGTTCGAGTGATGGCTCACTGATCCATCCTATGATATCAGCGGGAGCACCGGCCCGGACCGCCGCATCACGGATGATCCTGGCCGCTTCCACGGTACACTCCTTCGCCCTGGGGTGGGGAGAGAAGACGATGGCATTACGGGTCTTCAAGGCGATCAGGGCTTTGAAGATCACCGTAGAGGTGGGATTCGTCGTGGGGATGATCGCGCAGACCACGCCGATGGGTTCTGCGATCTTCTTGATGCCGAAGGATGTATCATCTTCGATCATACCGCAGGTCATCGTATCTTTATATTTGTTGAAGATGAATTCGGATGCGAAGTGGTTCTTGATCACTTTGTCTTCCACGATCCCCATTCCAGTCTCTGCCACAGCGTGTTTGGCAAGGCTGATCCGTGCCTCATTTGCGGCGATCGCGGCCTGTCTGAAGATCTCATCAACCTGTTTCTGCGAGAATGCTGCATACTGTCTCTGTGCGTTCTTGACTCGAGCCATCAAGGCATCAAGTCCAGCTTCCGTCGAGGCTCCATCGTTCACTCTCGTCTCTTCGTTCTGTGCTGTCATCTGTAAACACTCCTATTCGATAATTTTTTATCTGATCAGTTTACAGCAACAATATATACATTTTTATCGATACTTGTCAATCGATATATTTTTATTTTTTCATATTCTGATCGTTCAGCTCTGCGTCGAGCTATGGTGCAGTGATGAGTACGCTGTACAGAAGAGACTAGCCTATTCCAGAGACTGCTTGCGTGAGCGGATCCTCCTGCTGAGGGCTGCACTGGTCAGATCGCACTGCCCCGCAGGGAGCTGATGACAGAAGGGGTATCACTGCACGGGTATGCAGAACAGGATATGCGTTCGCAGCAGTTCGTGGTAAGGGGTTGATGATGATAGAGGTATATCAGGAGGGAAGAACTTAGTTCTGCAGGCTGCGTTTTGTCCGGGACTTCTCCTCGATGGATTTCTTGATCCTGGAAGAGAGTTCGGCAAAACTCGTGGCAAGGTCGGTCCTCTGCACGATGATATCCTCAGGCAGGGTCAGATTCTTGGGCACGAAGTTCCAGATGCCTTTGATTCCCGCAGCTACGACCATCTCTGCCACTTCCTGCGCGACTTCGGCAGGTACCGTCAGGACTGCGATATTCACCCCCAGTCGTACCACGGTCTCCTCAAGGTGTTCCATGGACTGGACGGTGACTCCATAGACCGTGGTCCCGATCTTCTTCTTGTCGTTATCGAGGATCGCCACGATGCGCAGCCCGTAATTCGCGAAGCCTTTGTACCCGACCAGGGCGTTCCCCAGGTTCCCGGCACCGATGAGGATCGCATCGGTGGCATTATCCCAACCGAGATGATGTTCGATAGCCATGATCAGTTCATGCACTTCGAAACCCACTTTCGGTTTGCCTTCCACTCCGGTACAGGACATATCCTTACGCACCTGGATCGGTTTGAGTCGCAGGTCTTCAGCCAGTCGTGTAGCCGATACCCAGCTTTCGCCAGCATTTTCAAAATCCTTGAGCAGCCGGAGATAGGCAGGGAATCGTCTTATGGTGGGCAACGGTATGGAAAATAGTGCTTCTTTGTTCATATCTCACCTATTATACGCGAGTTCTTATCATTTGCCAATGTAAAAGTGTAATGATACTAATCTGCTGTATGCAGTATACCTGACTTTCACCTGATTATCAATAAATATTTATCGTTTACTGTATCAGCAGGTCAACTCCCGCTCGATCTCATCGATCAGCCAGTCAGGAGTCGAAGCTCCGGCTGTGATACCCATCCGGGCTACCCTCTTCATCTCCGGGACTACTTCTTCGCGGCTGTTGATGTGCCAGACCCGGCTGGTCCCGACACGGGCGGCTTCATACAGCCTGCGGGTATTCGAACTGTTCTTACCACCGATCACGATGACCGCATCAACCTGTGCACACAGCTCGATCAGGGCCTTCTGCCGGTTCGCGGTTGCAGGACAGATGCTCTTGATGACTTTCAGTTCACAGCCGGCAGCCTCAGCGAGCAGGACCAGATGGCCAGCTATAGCATCAAAACGGTCTGAGGAGAAGGTCGTCTGGGAGAGCAGCACCAGGGGTCTGCTGAAGGTCACAGCCTCAAGTCCCGAAAGGTCATGAACGACGATGACCTCCTCTGGCACACGTGCAGCACCGGCTACCGCTTGGACCTCTCCATGTCCGTGGTCTCCAACAAGAACGATCTGAAAGGATCGCTGCGAGTATTCACGAACGATCCTCTGCGAGTTGAGTACACGGGGACAGGTCCCGTCGATCAGCTGGAATCCCGCATCACGAAACTGCTGCTCCTGCACCGCAGCGATCCCGTGGGCCCTGATCACAGCGATCCCTGCAGGGGCCTCCTGGGCATCGTCGATCACCGATACGCCCTGCTTCTGCAGATAGTCCATGAACTGTTCATTGTGGATGAGCGGACCGATGGTGTATACCGGCAGATGCTGCACCCTTCCCTGCTCGACAGCCTGTTTGACCTTATGCACTGCCGACTGTACTCCCGAGCAGAATCCCAGCACTTCGGATCTGATGAGTATCATCCTTCACTCCCCTGTTTCAGACTCAGGCAGACTCCCTGACCTGCAGGGAGCATGGTCGTGTAATACCGGGAATCAGCGAACAGTCTGCGGTCGTATCGATCGACATGGACTCCCAGACCTTTTCGGGTCTGCGGGTCAAACTGCAGCAGCGTATCATCAGTGAACAGCAGTCCCTGCGGACGAAGCAGCGCATAGACATCTTCATAGACTTCGTTATAGGTCGATTTACCGCAGTCCTGAAAGATCAGATCATACTGCTGTCGCTGCTGCACCAGCTCCGGAAGGATCTGCTGCACATCGCCCTGACGCAGTTCGATCACATCAGAGAGGCCTGCCTCTGCAATGTGCCTGCGAGCTTCGGCACTGGTGCGTTCATGATTGTCTATGGCGGTGACCATCCCGCCTACGGCTCGGGCAGCCATCCCAAGCCATATGGTAGAGTAGCCGATACCGCTTCCGAGTTCCAGGATGCGTTCTGCCCGGCTAAGTCGGATCAGCAGTCCCAGCAGCTTTGCAAGTTCAGGTTCGATGAAGGGTTGTATATCATCCCTGACTGCTGCATCAGCCTCAAGGGTCTTCAGCACTGTATGATCATAGGAGATCAGAGATCGTATATAGCCCATCATCCTCTCGTGTTCCATGGTTCCTCCCAGAAAAAAGCTCTCCTACCTCGTATTCGACGCAGCCCGAGCCCGGCACCAGCTCCTGCTGTGCCAACTTGGGATAGGCAGGTATCTCATATGTCCAGCTGCGTTCACCGGTATATCTCATCCATAGGATAAAATCGCATTGTATGCAAGTACCTGATGCGGTACGGGAGCTCCTAAGAGATTGAGCCGCCCTGTATCAGGGCGGCTCAATCTCAATCTATATGCTGAGGTTTTTCACAAGGGTGCTGCCGCAAGCGGCCGTTCCCACTATTTCTTGGTCTGTCGCTTACCGCGTTTCTTTCGTTCTGCGACTGCGACTTCCACATCTTCGAGCTCTTTGGCAGCGGGGGCTGCTTCGGGAGTTACCGCTTCAACAGCAGGTTCTTCACCGGTCCGTCCCAGATGCTTGTCGTTCTTTGCCTTGAGTCTCTTCATCAAGCCCATCAGCACCGGAGATGCGATAAAGATCGATGAGTAGGTTCCCACGACGATACCGAAGATCAGATTCAGCGCAAACAGCTTGATAGCACCGGTTGCGAAGATATACAGCGGTATGACTGCAAGCAGCGTGGTCAGCGAGGTGATCAGTGTTCTGCTCAAAGACTGTGTGATACTCTTGTTGATCACATGCTCAAAGGTCTTCCCCTTGATGGATACCATGTTCTCCCTGATACGGTCGAATACGACGATCGTATCATTAAGAGAGTACCCGATAATCGTCAGTACCGCAGCGATCGTGGTCGTGGATACTTCCAGCCTGAAGATCGCTATGAACCCGAGCATGATCAGTACATCATGCACCAGAGCAGAGAGCGCTGACAGAGCATAGGCCAGCTTGAATCGGAACCAGATGTAGGCAAGTATCAGAAGCAGTGCTACGACTACCACCAGGAAGGCACTCGTTGACAGAGCCGCAGAGAACTTGGGTCCGACGTAGTCAGAGCCCTTCACTACGACACTGTGGCTCCCGAAGGTGTCACGCAGCAGCTGAGAGATGGTTGATTCGAGTTTGTCTTTCTCTCCCTCGGTCTCGGCACCGACCCTGATCTGGAACTCCTGAGCCATCTCATCACCGACGACCTGAACCTGTGCGATATCCATCGAGGAGAGCGCGGTTCGAACGTCATCGATCATCAGGTATCCGGCACTCTCTGTATTAGCTACATTGAGGTAGACAGGGGCTTCAGTGATCTCATAGGGCAGTGAAAGCCCGGTCACGACGGCTGTCACTGGAGTCTGTGCACCGGTGATCAGTTCCGCTTCGATAGCGGTCCGGGTATTGAGCCCCTCTGCCAGGGCTCCCATGGTGCTGTATGCCTCTTTTGAGAAGGTCTCAGTCACCACTCCGTTCACATTACGAGAGGTGACGACGATATTCCCGGCCACCACATCAAAAGTCACATCATCATTCCCTGAATAGGTCAGAGACATGCCCTCATCGGCGATCTGAACACGCTGGCTCAGACCTGGCTGAAAATCGATACCCAGGTTGAATCCACCCAGGGCGATGATGCCTGCGATTCCACCGATGATCAACAGGAGGGAAAGAGCGAACATATAGTAGCGTATCTTCGTGAAATTAATTACTTTCTTGCTCATTACATCCTCCAGTCTATGTGCAACTTCTTCACACCCATCTGCTCTATGGCAAAGTCAAATATGAGATGAGACACAAACAATGCTGTAAACATCGAGCTTACAATACCAACTGCAAGAGTATTGGCGAATCCTGCTACAGAGCCCGAACCGAGCTGTGAAAGCACCAGGGCTGCTATGAATGTCGTGATATTGGCATCCATGATCGTCCAGAAGGCTTTCTTGAACCCTGCTTTCACTGATGCTTCAGCAGATTTCCCCAGCAGGTACTCTTCCTTGATCCTCTCGAAGATGATGACATTCGCATCGACTGCCATACCGACGGTGAGGATAAGTCCGGCAATACTGGTCAGCGTCAGCGTCAGGTTGAACGCTGAAAGGATCGCCAGCATGAAGAACAGGTTGAGCAGCAGTGCAAGGTCAGCGATCATACCGGCCCTTCGATAGTAGACAGTCATGAAGATGATCACCAGGATGAACCCGATGGCTATTGCCTGCAGTCCGCTTGATACGGCATCTTCTCCAAGGGAAGCACCGACAGCCTGCTGATTGATGACGCTCAACTCGATCGGCAGAGCAGCTGTCCTGAGGACGATGGCCAGAGCTGCGGCCTCTTCAGAGGAGAATCCTGAGATCTGCACGCTGGATCTGATAGGCTCGTTGATGGTAGCCATCGATTTGACCTTGCCGTCCATCACTACTGCCAGTGTATCGTTCTGATGGGTCGAGGTAAGCTTATAGAAGAGCTCCCCGCCCTTGTCATCCAGCTGGAAGTTTACCGTAGGTCTTCCGGTGATAGGGTTGGTCCCGGTCGTGGCTTCCATGATATGGATACCATCGAGTCCGACTTCCTCATCAAGGACGACCAGTCTCTGCAGTTCATCGATCCCGTAGGCATCGTTCTCATAGAATCCGGCTACCATGTATCCGGCATCCAGGAAATCATGCTGTTTGATCGCACCGGTCTCGGTGAATTTCTCTGCGGGATTCGCAGCAACATACTCTTCTACTCTCTGAGAGAGTTCCTGATTGACGATATGGAAGGTCAACGAGCCTTTCCCCATGAGGAACGAATTGATTCGCTCAGGGTCTGCGGCTCCAGGGACTTCGACCAGGATCTGATCGGTTCCCTGCAGTCTGATGTCAGGTTCAGTCACCCCGAACTGGTCAATACGGTTGTTGAGGATTTCCATATCCTCCCGTACCTTCTGACTGATCACTGCATCATCTACCGCTTCACCGACTTTCTCCTCATAGGAGGCTCTGTTCGCTTCGAGCAGTACACTCATACCGCCTGAGAGATCCAGTCCAAGCTGCAGGATGCTGTTGCCTTCGTCTTTGACATCGAGCAGTTCTGCACGGTAGTAATTCTCTATCGCATTGAAAAGACCTTGTTCGGAGGTGTACGCTTTCATCACCTCTTCAACTGTCCATGTCCCCTTCGGGACATCCATATTTCTATTCTTGTATGACTCTTTAGAGATAGCGATCAGATAATCATATGCTGATGGCACACTCGCATCCAGAGCCATGGATTTGAGATCTCGTAGCTCCTGCGTAGCTCGACCACGAGCATATTCTTTGATCTGCTCTTTTGATCCAGTAGCAAGGTCCTTTGTCTCCTGGGGTACAGCAAAATACCATCTTGCAGTCGGAAACAGAAATAATCCGCTTACCACTACCACCAGGAGCACGATGAACAAACGTCCGCGTTTAGTCATTGCGCAACTCCAATAGAGAATTTGTTTGAGAGACCGAACACTTATTCATGTTTTTCTGAATCAGTGCTGTCTTCCTCGTTGTTAGATTGTGTTTCTTCGTTCTGAGCCTTGGGAGCAGCTTTCTTTGCTGCAGGTTTCTTCACAGGCGCCTTCTTGGCAGGTGCTTTCTTGGCAGGTGCCTTGTCTTCTGTCTCCGCAGGTTCAGCATTCTTGGTCTCTTTTTTGTTGATGACGCTCGATATCGCTCCCTTCGAGAACTCGATCTTCGCATTGTCATCGACTTTCAGTACGACCGCATCATCTTTTACCGATGTCACTGTTCCTCTGATCCCGCCGATCGTCACTACTTTGTCACCTTTCTTGATAGCATTGATCATTTCTTTTGCGTCTTTCTCTTTCTTCTTCTGTGGTCGAATGATAAGAAAGTAGAACACCAGGATGATCAAGCCGAATGTGATGAAAGTCGTCACCATCGAGCCTGTTGTGCTCTCTGCTCCGCCGGCTGGAGCGGCCATTAATGCCGGAAATGCCGATAATACTGTAGTCATAAAATGATAACCTCACATTTTTTGGTTGTTCGCATCGAGAAAAAATAACATGTTACAGGGGTGTAGTCAAGGTAACATTGATTCCAAGGTCATGATGTGGTGTATTAATCATTTGATCACGACGGTTTTCGTGATCGCTTCCGAGGGTTCGGTCACTCCGAGCAGTCTCATGATCTCTTCACGACTCTTGAGAGAGAGCCCTGAGAGCGCATTATACTGTTCGATGATACGTCTTACGGCAGCTTCATCCTTGTCATACAGAGCCGCACACAGAGCGAACTTGAACAACCCTTTGCCGGAGAGCTCATCAACAGATGCCTTGGCATACTGTCTCTTCGCCTGACCGTCAACGATGGCACTGTCCCCCTGATACCCGATGCAGAATATGTAATCTTCTCTTTTCATAGACCAATCCTGAAAAAATGCATCTCCTGGAACTTCAGGAGATGCATCATGTGTGTTTCGGCTGTGACTGCTTTCAAGAGGCGGATACTCAGACGTGGGTAACACGTTCTGTGTATCATCCAGAGACAGCAGAGCATCCTTCACCTGAGAGAACTCACATTCGCAAGCTCTCTCAGGTGATGTGTTACATCATGCCGCCCATTCCACCCATGCCGCCCATACCGCCGCCGGCAGGTCCTGCAGGTGCTTCACGCTCGGGCAGGTCTGTGATGGCGCACTCTGTGGTCAGCAGCAATGCAGCGATGGACGCCGCATTCTGGAGAGCACTTCGTGTGACCTTGGCAGGGTCGATGATCCCTGCAGCGATCATATCTGTCCATTCCATGGAGGCTGCATCGAATCCGATTCCCGGTTTCTCATGTTTTGCTTTATCAGCGATGATCGCACCGTCAAGACCGGCATTCTCAGCGATCTGTCTGATGGGTTCCTCAAGAGCTCGTCGTACGATCTTGTATCCAACCACTTCCTCATCGGTAAGGTCGTCAAGATTCTTTGCTTCCAGGACTTTGACCACCTGGATCAGTGTGACACCACCGCCGGGGATGACCCCTTCTTCGATGGCAGCTCGGGTTGCTGAAAGTGCATCTTCAACCCGGTGCTTCTTCTCTTTCAGTTCCACTTCGGTAGCTGCACCGACGTTGATCACTGCCACACCACCTGCAAGCTTTGCAAGTCGTTCCTGAAGTTTCTCCCGATCATAATCTGAGGTGGTATCACCGATCTGATTCTTGATCTGTGCGATCCGAGCTTTCAGGTCGTTCTGCTTCCCAGCACCATTGATGATGGTCGTGTTCTCTTTCTCGATCTTGACGGTCTTCGCACGGCCGAGCTGTGCAAGTTCTGTGTTCTCAAGTTTGAGTCCCAATTCTTCAGCGATCAGTTCGCCACCGGTGAGGATCGCGATGTCCTCCATCATGGCTTTTCTTCGATCCCCGAACCCTGGAGCTTTTACTGCTACCACGTTCAGTGTCCCGCGAAGGCTGTTCACTACCAGAGTCGCCAGTGCTTCACCGTCGACATCTTCTGCAATGATCAGTAAGGGCTTACTTGCCTGTGCTACTTTCTCGAGCAGTGGGAGCAGGTCCTTCATGCTGGAGATCTTCTTGTCGAAGATCAGGATGAACGGATCATCAAGGATCGCAGTCATATTGTCTCTATTGTTTGCGAAGTAGGGAGAGAGGTATCCTCTATCGAACTGCATACCTTCTACGAAGTCAGTCGATGTCTCGATGTTCCTTGATTCCTCGACAGTGATCACACCGTCTTTCCCGACTTTTTCCATCGCCTGTGCGATCTCGTTACCGATCTCACGATCGTTGTTGGCAGAGATGCTTGCAACCTGTGCGATCTCTTCTTTGTCTTTGATCTCTTTCGCGATCTTCTTGATCTCGATCACTGCATCAGCGACCGCTTTGTCGATACCGCGCTTGATACCCATGGGGTTGATCCCAGCAGCTACACTCTTCATTCCTTCTTTCGTGATCGAATACGCAAGAACGGTTGCTGTGGTAGTCCCATCTCCGGCAACATCATTGGTCTTCGTTGCTACTTCTTTCAAAAGCTGGGCACCCATGTTCTCAAAGGGGTCTTCCAACTCGATCTCTTTCGCAACCGACACACCATCTTTCGTCACTGTAGGAGCTCCGAACTTCTTGTCCAGCAGGACATTTCTTCCCTTGGGACCCAATGTCACTTTCACTGCACTTGAAATCTTTTCCACACCCGCAACGAGCGAGCGTCTTGCTTCTTCATTGAACTGAAGCTGTTTAGCCATCTTTTCAACCTCTCTTCTATAGTTTTACATTTGAATTGTTATGTGATTTTGAACATTATGTAAAGTACAAATATTCTATACGATATTCAACAAAAAAACACATTATTTCCGATAGTTTTTTCTTATTTGTCGACATCCTGCATTCTTCCACGATATAACCACTCGTCATCAGCAGAGAAAAGAACAGAGTTACGTCACCTGTCGGTGATTATAAATCTCAGCCATATTGATTATTTCATCGGAATATATTAAGGTCTTCTGTACGCGCCGGCGTGGTGAAATTGGTAGACACGATAGACTCAAAATCTATTGTCCGCAAGGACGTATCGGTTCAAGTCCGATCGCCGGTATTCGTTTATGACTGCAACTCCTTTTTTGAAAAGGAGTTGTTTTTTATATAGGCAGATTTGTACACAAAAGTGTACCCAAATCTCTACAGAATCCCCACTCCCCTGCAGTCCTCAAGTGCGAGTTTTCTCACATCAAGCCAGACACCCAACCTGTTCACTCCCTACTGCAGCCCTTCGCTGCTCATCCTTCATCTGAGCCACTTCCAGCAGTAAGACATTCGACATATCTGAATCTTCATACAGCTGATCAACAGAGTTCGGCTGTACCGGGACTCAGCTTGTTCAGTTCATCCAATCCTGCCTGCAGTGTCTCGATCGCCTGTTCTTTTTCATCAGTCGTGTCCTGAGTCTCCTTTGGATCTTCACCGCCCCGGGGCTCCATCATCAGGAGCCAGCATCAGCAATGGCATCAGCCTGAGAAATCTTATCATAAAACAACTCCTCCTTAAGTCCGCCCTCGCAAGTGCGACCTTATTTCGTTCTACAGTCAGTATCAAAGAGGTGTATGGAAGTTTTCAAAGGAAGGAGTTCAATAATAGACACTAGATACAGGAGAGTTTTTATACTATGATTGCTAGATAAAATCAGAATGTTGAATTTTATTTTGCAGCAAGTATTGTTATGTAGTACCATATGTAGTACTAATAAGGTAGAGGTAGTGGCACAGAAACGAAAAAGAATAGAGGCGATTCTTCGTAATCAAACGAATGTTGATTTTGCGACTGTAGATAGAATACTTAAGGACTTTGGCTTTATACCAAAACAACCAAGGCGTGGGAGTTCTCACTATACATACCGTAATGCTGAAACAAAACAAAAAATTACTGTTGCAAGACATAAACCTATAAATCAATGTACCGTAAATGAGATCATTGATTTACTAGACCTTGAAGGATGGGAATCGAATGAAGACAATCGATGAATATGTAGAACTACCATATACATTTGAAATCACTCCTGAAGATAATGGTACTTTTTTTATCAAAGTTAAAGAATTAACAGGGTGCATGTCTGTTGGAGATACATTAGATGAAGCATACTCTATGATCAAAGATGCTATGGAATCTTGGTTATCTGTAGCTATTGATGAAAATGATTTTATCCCAGAACCTGAAATATGTGCTCAGAAGAAGTATAGTGGTAAGTTTGTTGTACGAACTCCTACATATCTCCATAAAGAACTCTCAGAAAAAGCTGAAGAAAATGGAGTAAGGAACTGTAAATAAATTAACTAAGCAAAAGTCTCTGATGGAGACACCCAATAATTCCACTCTCCATGGAACTCATGTCTGCTGATATTTAGCTCCTCGAGCTCCTTGTCTGAGACTTTGATACCCTTCTCATACTCATTGGTATCAACCCCACATCTGACCTTCAGTCCGTTTTTTGTCGTTGTGGATCCTATCAGGCTGATGATAACCGCCAACGACACCAGGGGTCTTCCCCTCCAGTTCTTGCTAATGTGGCTGAATAAACGGTGCTCGATCTTGTTCCACTTTGAGGTCCCAGGAGGGAAATGGGAGACGTGTATCTCCAACCCTATCTCATTGGACAGAAGCTGCAAAGACTTTTTCCAAAGCCTGTTCCTGCTGCTATTACTTCCGCCGCCATCAGCGGTAATGTAGAGCTTGGTCGCACCATGGTACTTGAGGCAGCCCATCTCATCCCACCAGGTTCGAATACTCTGGGCTGCGAACTCTGCAGTATCACTGCTGATGCCCACATTCACATAACCCTCGTTCTCCTTGATATCATAGATACCATAGGGACTGGCCTTACCTAATTCCTTGATAGGGAAGTCATGGTCAAGCACTTGGGTGGGGGTTTTTTGTAAGCGAAACATAAATACCCCTCGATAACCTACTGCCCGATGTAGTATCCTCCACATATCATGGAGGGGAACGCATGACAGGAAATAAAAGAACATTCACTGACCAGGAGAAGCTCCAGTACCTGAGCAGCTACCGAGCACTGAAGGAGTCTGAGAACATCACGATCAAGGATTTTACAGCAAGGGCAGGTTTGAGCAAATACACCTTTACCCACTGGCTGTACCCACGGGTTGCTAATCAGCCAGGTGCTCTTATCAGGATCGACAATCCTACTACCTCAGCCGATAGGATCTCGGGCTCACAGATCAGCATCACCTACCATGATGCTGTCATTACTGTAGAGCTCTCCATGCTTGGGACAGTGCTCAGG
>JAIPFY010000108.1 GCA_021736385.1 Spirochaetia bacterium
TTGTTGTTCCTTATGTATGTTCCTGTATTGAATATTCATGGGTATTCACAGGCATTGTATCATAATTCGCCCGCTTTTCCTATAGCCATGAAGCATCAGCAGGACTGAAGCCTGAAGGAAGAGCAGTGTTCACCTGCTGAAATTGGTGCATCAATGCCTGCAGCTGCAGCACACACCAGGTTTACAAGCAGCCTTTCCTCCCGTATACTGACACAAAAATCGACATGATATGATGGAGAATGACATGAAACGAATCGCATTGACAAGCATGATGATCGCTCTGTGTACGGCTATGCTCTTTGCAGGCGGAGTACAGGAGACGAAGACAGACAACTCACTGACATACATCCTGGATAAGGGGACCTTCGTCCTCGGTCTTGATGACAGTTTCCCCCCCATGGGATTCAGGGGCGAGAACGGTGAGATCACCGGTTTTGACATAGATCTGGCACAAGAGGTCTGTACACGCATGGGAGTCGAACTGAAACTCCAGCCGATCGACTGGGATGCGAAGATCCTCGACCTGAACAGCGGAGATATCGATGTGATCTGGAATGGATTGACGATAACCGAAGACCGACAGGAGAAGATCAACTTCTCAAAACCCTATATCGCGAACAAACAGATCATCATCGTACAGGCAGCTTCAGGCATCGATCTGAAAGCAGACCTTGCTGGAAAACGCATCGGTTTCCAGCTCGGAAGCAGCGCAGAGGGTGCTATCACATCAGATGCAGCGACAGCAGCCTCGTTTGCCGAGAGCTTCAAGTATCAGGATAACGTACAGGCACTGATGGACCTGGAAGCCGGTCAGATCGATGCAGTGGTCGTCGATGAGATCCTGGGTCGATACTATATCTCCAAGAAACCAGGGGTGTATGCGGTAGCGACTGAGTTCTTCGGGAAGGAAGAGTACGGGATCGGTTTCAGGAAAGGTGAAGATGCCTTCACTGAGGAAGTCGACAGGATCCTCGATGAGATGCGCGCTGACGGCAGTGCGGCTCGGATCTCTCAGAAGTGGTTCGGCGAAGACGTACTGCTGAACGACTGAGCTGACACAGCCAGCAAGGGACTATGATCATGGAATATCTGCTGCAATCTACAGGGTACATTCTTCAGGGCGGTTCAGTGACGATCCGGCTCTTCTTTCTGACTCTGCTGTGTTCCCTTCCTCTGGGGTTTCTCGGAGCGATGGCCAAGACCTCGAAGTCACGAGCCCTGCATATCCTCATGGAATCCTACACGTCGATCGTCCGGGGGACCCCTCTGCTGCTGCAGATATTCTTCGTCTATTACGGGCTGCCGCTGCTGATCCCGGGCCTGAGGCTCGATCGGTTCACAGCGGCCGCCCTGACCTTCATCCTGAACTATGGTGCCTATTTCACCGAGATCTTCCGTGGAGGTATCCAGTCGATCGAACGGGGTCAGTACGAAGCCTCAAAGGTGCTGGGCATGAGCTACACCCAGACGATGGTACGGATCATCCTGCCACAGACGATCAAGAGAGTCCTCCCGCCGGTCGCGAACGAGTCGATAACCCTGGTGAAAGACACAGCCCTGGTGGTCGTCCTCGGTATCGGTGATATCCTGAGGAACTCGAAGGAGATCGTCGCACGTGACTTCACCATCAGTCCGTTCATCATCGCAGCGATCATCTATCTGGGGATGAACTATCTGGTCGTGCTCTTTTTCAAACGTCTGGAAGAAAGGTATGCAGTATATGAGTAGATCGACAGTGATCGAAGTGAAAGGATTACATAAGGCCTTCGGAAAACTCGAGGTGCTCAAAGGCATAGACCTTACCGTCAGCAAGGGTGAGGTCATCTCCATCATCGGTCCTTCAGGATCAGGGAAAAGCACCCTCCTTCGCTGTCTCATCCATCTGGAGAAGGCAGAGAGGGGATCGATCCTCATCGAGGGAAGACCCATCCTCGATCCTGACCATCCCCATATCTCCGAATCTGAGATCAGGACCAGATGCAAGAAGCTGGGGATGGTGTTCCAGAACTTCAATCTCTACCCGCATAAGAGTGCACTGGAAAATGTCATCGAAGCTCCTCTGGTGGTAGCGAAGAAGCCAAGGCAGGAGGCCATCAGGGCAGGCGAGCAGCAGCTCGAGAAGGTGGGACTGAGCGACAAACGCGATACCTACCCCTGTCACCTCTCAGGAGGACAGAAACAGCGGGTAGCCATCGCACGGGCCCTTGCCATGGAACCCGATATCCTGCTCTTCGATGAACCGACGAGTGCACTGGACCCGGAACTGATCGGGGAAGTACTTGCAGTCATAAAAGATCTGGTAAAAGAACATATGACCATGGTCATCGTCACCCATGAGATGTCCTTTGCCCGTGAAGTATCAGACAAGATCGTCTTCATGGATGATGGGGTCATACTGGAATCAGCATCTCCTGAGAAACTCTTCAACGATCCCGATCATCCTCGTATCAGATCATTCCTCCAGAAGATGCTCTAAACGCCAGTGTCACAGGGGTTCCCCCCTCAGACACTGTCCAGCTACCTGTCAGTCCCAGGATGCCAGGAGTTCCTTGACCTCTTCGATGCTATTGGTCTCACCTCGTGTGGGTGCAGGCAGTCTGTCGTAGGCATCGATGACCCATCTCAGGATGGCCACAGCCTCTTCTCGATCGCTCATCTGACCGATCGTCATACTGCTGTACTCTGGTCTGAAAGATTCTCCGAGACTCCCCTCATAATATTTCATCTTATCGAAGAGGTCCTTCTCCTTCCTATAACTCGAGGCCATCGAGGAGAACTTCTTACGCAGTTCGCCGTCGCTGCTGTCTCTGCTCCAGAGCGTCTCGGCAAGACTCTGATAGTAGGATATCTTGAGGTCCTCACCTGTATAGGTATCGATCGACCTTCGGGTGAACGATACGGCATAGGACCCGTTCCCGAATGAGATCGGCCACCCCGGCAGCAGCATGTAGAGCCGTCCGAACACATACCAGGCATCTGCATACTCAGGGTCGAAGTCTATGACCTTCAGCAGATCGGTACGCATGGGTTTTGCTTTTGCCAGAGAATCCAGGATCCCTTTGGTCTCCCCCCACTTCCCGACGTTCGATGATTTCCAGTAGTAGGCATCTGCAGAGGGAAAGAGCGCGACAGCATCTCCTGCGAAGTCCCGTCCTCTATCGTAGAGATCCAGAAGTTCTGATTTGGAAGCACCTTCACGTTCGCGATCATCTGCTATGAACAGCTGGAATCTGGCCATGCGCCAGAGGTACCCTGCTTTCTCTTCTTTAGAGGAGAACAGTGACTCATTCTCTTCGAGCAGAGCGAACCCTGTGGTATAAGCCTCATCTTCATAGAGCTGATCTGCCTGTGAGAAGATCTCAGATACGTCTGCGAACACCATGCTCATGACCATGAGACTCATCACAGCCACACTTATCAGTCGTTTGTACATCGAACACACTCCTTTTGATACGGTACACATTCAGTTTTTTCTTAGTATACCAGAGAATCAGCAGCAGTGTATGATAAAAAACACAGGACCATACCGGAGAGGACGGTCCTGTGTCTCATGTTCTTCGTTCGTGATGAGAGATACTAGGCAAGGAACTCCTGAGACAGGAAGTCCAGGTCGAGTTCCGGGTATACCGGATACTGATCGAGCAGTGCATGGACCCGGTCCCGTGCGATATCGATCGAGCTCTGGTCGATCACATATTTGGCTTTACTGGGAGATCCTGCATTCTTACCCTTGGTGAGCATCTTCGGCGTTGTCGCTGAGAGAACCAGTTTGATGATCGAAGCGATCTCCTTCATCTGACTGGTACCCATACCCAGCGTAGTGACAGCAGGTGTTCCGATACGCAGACCACTGGTGTACCAGGGACCGTTCGGATCGAACGGCAGGGCGTTCCTGTTGAGAGTGATACCGCACTCTCTGAGCACGCTCTCAGCCTGTCGTCCGTTAAGACCGAAACTTCGTACATCAAGGAGCATCAGATGATTGTCGGTTCCCCCCGTAGCTACGGTGATCCCCTCATCGACACAAGCCTGAGCGAGGGCGCTGGAATTCTCTACGATCCTGGCAGCATACTGTGTGTACTCATCCTTGAGCGCTTCGGTATAGGCTACCGCCTTAGCAGCCATCATATGAGGCAGCGGACCACCGATGACCATCGGACACCCCTTGTCTACGGCTTCAGCGAACTCATCGGTACACAGTACCATACCGCCACGGGGTCCTCGGAGCGTCTTGTGGGTCGTGGTGGTGACCACATCGGCATAGGCGACAGGATCATAGATCCCGGTCATCTGCTTCCCTGCGACCAGTCCGGCAAAATGAGCCATATCGACCATGAGTACCGCTCCGATAGAGTCTGCGATCTCTCGCATTCGCTTGAAGTCGATCTTTCTCGGGTAGGCACTGTATCCGGCAAGAAGGATCAGAGGACGGATCTCCTGAGCCTGTTTCTCGATCTCATCATAATCAAGCAGACCGGTCTCCTTGCTCACGCTGTAGGAGTAGGCATCGAACATCTGAGCGGAGATATTATGGCGATACCCATGGGTCAGGTGTCCGCCCGAGTAGTAATCGAGTCCAAGCAATCGCTGATTGCCCAGTTCCTTACGAATCGTATCCCAATCCTCTCTCGATAATGCCGCAGGGTTCATCTCACCGATCGCTTCGAGTGCCGGTGTCTCGATACGGGTAGAGAGAATAGCCCAGTAGGCAACCAGATTCGCATCAGCACCGCTGTGAGGCTGTACGTAGGCATGCTGAGCTCCGAAGAGTTCACAGGCCTTCTGTGCAGCATAGGCTTCGATGGAGTCAACATTGTCACATCCGGCATAGAACCTGTGGAAGGGGAACCCCTCTGCATACTTGTCAGTCAGCAGATTCCCCATCGCAGCCTGAGTCGCAAGCGAGGTATAGTTCTCACTGGCTATCAGTTTGAGATGCGATCTCTGATCTGCAAGCTCCTGAACGATCGATCGGGCGATCGACGGTGCGACTTCGCTGACCTGCTCGAGACCGGCGATGTAATTGATGCAGCCGGTATCGACCTGTTCTATCCCTACCTGTTTGATATACCTCTTGACAGAAGACTCTTTCATATTCACTCCTTGCTCTATATTGCAACAAATTGAAACAATATTTATGTTTTGATCAATTTACCATCAGATTATATATCTATTTCTAATATATTACAAAACAAATTTCAATTATCCTACACTGTGCAGAACACAGAAAACAGAAAAACCCCCACAACTACCTCGATCACCGGTATGCCCGGCCAGGTGATGGGCACCTGCTGTACTATAGCCTATTCGATCGCCATTTTACAGTCGTTTTAATTGATCACCTGCAGAAAATCCCCAAAAAGTGTAGCCTAACAGCCTTATAATGCGATATAACGTGCTTAAATACTATATAATGGTTGCATATTCAGTTTATTGTGCTATCATTTTATGTATAACTTACACCATTGAAGGGGGATTTTATGGGTTTACACGAGCAGATTGTAGAACAATATGAGATGTATATTGAAGAGAACCAGAAATTCGAAGAGAAAGGCGTAAAAGCTTCAGCTACACGCGCTAGAAAAGCTCTTGGTGAGATCGGAAAACTAGCTAAAGATCGAAGAAAAGAGATTCAGGATAAAAAGAACGAAATGTAATTCGTTTCGTAGCATCTCTTAGTAGTAAGAAAGACTCCTCAATCCGGGGAGTCTGTTTTTTTCTCTCAGTCGAGTGCGCAGAGCCGAAGAGAGCCCGGAGACAGTGATCTGTCGCCGGGCTCTCTTCTCGGTCGTGACTCAACCAGTGCTAGGACTGCCTGAGCAGTTCGATGTGGGCTGAGATCTGTACGATCCGTTCGGTGAACTCAGCAAGCTTACCCTGCTCTTTTTCCACGACCGCATCCGGAGCATGGGACAGGAACTGCGCATTGGCAAGTTTCTTCTCGACCCCGGTCTTCTGTCCCATAAGCTTCGCATACTCTTTCTCGAGTTTTGTGATCTCTTTGGGAATATCGATGGCATCTCGGATGAAGACGAAGCTCTGATACCCGGAACCGGCTACCGGCACGCTGCCGGAGACATCGACATCGTCACTTACCACTACTACCCCGGATGCATGGGTCAGCTTGGCTATCAGTTCTGCCTGCTCTGCAAGATATGATGAGTCCTCACCATCCTCTTCGCATCTGATGATCACCCTCACCCGTTTCTCAGGCGGTACTGCGAACTCACTTCTGAGGGTCCTTACCCCCTTCACCGCTTCCTGCAGCAGATTGAAACGCTTCGCAGCTGCCTCAGCGACCCGCTGTTCACGATAGAGAGGGTACTCAGCCCCGATGACATACCCTTCGGTATTGGGAAGCTTCTGATAGATCTCTTCGGTGATGAAGGAGACGAACGGATGCAGCAGTCGCATGGATTGGGCCAGCAGGTCAAGCATCAGCGAGAGAGCTCTGTTCTGTT
>JAIPFY010000109.1 GCA_021736385.1 Spirochaetia bacterium
ATATAAGAAATTAGTTGTTTATCCCGCTTTGGTCAAGTATCTGTGACAGGCAGAGTTTACACTATTATGAGTAACTCGTGTCTGAAAGGGGTTGAAATTTCTCCCTATTTTGCATACGTATGTTTCAGTGATCATGCCAAAGTAGATCCATGGTTTCGCAGAAGGGGAGCCAGTCAACACTGGCAAAACTGCCTGCGATTTATACAGTATTCAGGGTTTTTTTCTATAACCCCAAACAACAGTTGAAGCTGAATAACGAACGAAGCGAAAAGAACATACCGACTTGCCAAGACAGAAATATCAAGTTGATGAAATCTTGACAAAGAAGAAAACCTCCTTCACAGCACTATACATGCAGAATAGCAGGAACTTACTGAGCACATACGGCTGGCTGAAGTATATGCTATAATGCAACACGTACGTATAAACTGTATACAGGAGGCAGGCGTGATTTCTCAGGATTTGAAGCTTGAGGCCATTCAGACATTTCGTAGACGGAAGACCATGACCGTCGAACAGTTGAGATCTCTGTTGCAGTGTTCGGTTCCGGCAGTCCGAAAGTACCTGAAGCAGTGGGGGACGATGACAAGCTACAATAACAACGGTCGCTATTATGTCCTGCCGGACGTTCCGAAGTTCGATGAACACGGACTTTGGGAGTATAAGGGGATACGGTTTTCCCGGTTTGGCACATTGAAAGAGACGATCGTTCATCTGGTCAATGACGCTCCGCAAGGCTTGAGCTCTGCAGAACTTGGCAGGCTGCTTGGCCTGGAACCACGGTCGTTCATGAGCCATTATACAGCACTTCCAGCATTGAGAAGGAAGAAGCTTGACGGCCGGTATGTGTATCTGAGTGATGATGAGCAGATCAGCACAAAGCAGCTGAAGAATCGGGAAGCATCCGAAGCGCAGGCATCATTGCAGAAGATCTCTGATCATGATGCGGTACTGGTGTTTGCAGACTTCATCAAGTATCCGAAGACCGCATTGGAGATTCGGGTCAACCGTCTGCAGCAGCAGGGGGTCCCGGTTGATGCAGGGAAGATTACCGCATTGCTGCAGGTTCATGGGCTGTTGGAAAAAAAGATCTGAAGTGTTCTCCGTGTAAAGGGTAGCGAAAAGGTGCGGAATCTTCTGCGATACGATAACCTACACGCTCATGAAAGCTTCTGAGCACGACGGTACTGCGAGCTTGGGGACGGCCCATGGCACAAGCACAGCAATGAGGTCACAGTACGTAAGCACTGCAGTTCAGAGGTCACCCTGATAGGTCTGAAGGAGCTATTCAAAAACCATGATCCGCAACCAGAAAAGGCTGTAACCGACGGTTTCCCAACTTCCTAACCCGAGCTAAAAGAAGACTGGATAATCTATGGATTACACGCCAAAAGATGCAGATCCGAACATGTGAGCTAAATCAAAGTGTGTTACCACACGTATGCAGATTCGGATCGTTATAATTATTACATTGACGTTATATTACCTTCACGTTATACTTATACATAGAAAGCGATCGTAACCAGTCCGGGAGAATCCTTGAGGAATGAGAGAACTTGAAAGTACATCCGAATATCTGGATTGGTTTACGGTGCAAGAACAAACGGTGCAGGAAGCTATCCGTGCCTATATAAAGCTGCTCCTTGACAAAGGACCAACATTGGGTAGGCCTTATGTGGATACGCTCAAAGGCAGCAAGTATCCGAACTTGAAGGAACTGCGGGTTCAGGCGCATGGCAGAAAGTACCGGATCGTATTTATCTTTACCGGAGACAGAATCTGCCTGCTCCTGACTGCTGATGTAAAGGGTGGTCCTTCGGACAAACGGTTCTATAAGAGACTGATCGCCCAGGCGGAAGCCCTATATGAAGAGATCCAGATATCCCGGTAATGTAATCTTCAGGACCGACTGTGGAAGATATGGAGGCCAATATGGCAATAGTCAAAGATGCAATGAAGGCAATGGAAAGTGTAATGAGTGATGAATCTATCGCTCGGTCAGATGCCATCCATGAGAGAGAGCTATTCATCCTCAAGCTTGCGGAGCTGCGGGAACAATACAATATCAAACAGACAGATATGCAGGGCTTCTCCCAGCCGTCTATCTCCCGGATTGAAGGGCGCAACGATATCAAGCTGTCTACATTGATTAAATATCTGTCTCAGATGGATCTTGAAATTGAGATAAAAGTACGTCCCCGTCATCCGAGAGAGGACGTACCATCTGAGGTGATGCTCATTCATACCTGACAGCTAAGAGCATCTCTTGATGTATCCCTGTTGCAGGACAATCGATGAATACGTGTTTTCTGCCTCGAATACCGGATATTCAAGGCTCTGTTTATGCAGTGTAGTGAATTTTATTCACTCTCCGAAAATGCCAGAGCTGGTTTCCCAATCACTTCTTTATAGGTCGAACACTGAGGCTTCGTGACCATGAATGGGGCAGTATGAGGCACAAAGCCTCATAGGAATCCCATCCATTCGGATATGGAAAACCTATGGCTGGGCTGAGCCCTTTGTCATGCACAGGTTGCCGAAGAGGCTGATGACCTGTTCTTGCTGATCAATCCTACCAACGTGCTGAAGACGATAGGAACATGTCCAGATCTAGATCTGGTCAAAAAGAGATACACGATGCGGGAGTTAAAGAAGATGCTGGCGAAAACCAAGAAGCCTATGGAGACTCAGTGCAGGTATATGTTGCTGCTATCTTGCAGTAAGTATTTTAACAAAAACAAATTTCGAGGATTATGTTTGCTTTCCAACTGCGGAAGACAGGTTTATCCCGCTTTGGTCAAGTATCTGTGACAGGCAGAGTTTACACTATTATGAGTAACTCGTGTCTGAAAGGGGTTGAAATTTCTCCCTATTTTGCATACGTTATGTTGCAGTGATCATGCCAAAGTAGCTCAGGGGTAGAGCAACGCTCTCGTAAAGCGTAGGCCGTGGGTTCGAATCCCACCTTTGGCTTTTTCATCTCTCTCATACATCCCATCGCATATACTTCTTATCGAACTCTGGATCTTTGCAGTCTCAGCTACCCGCACGCATTGATAACCCTCTGTGCATCGATCATGAGCCGACTTCTTGACCCCGTTCGGGTATGGACGTACAATCATATATATCAACAGGTTACCATAGGGTACCGATGCTGGGTCCCGCAGCACGCCTTGCGTGTATGAGCGAACGATCTCTCATAAGGAGTCGCCTGTGATCCACCTGCAGGATGTAATAAAGCGTTATGAGACGGTGCTGGCAGTTGATCGTGCCAGCTTCAGCGCCGATGCCGGTGAGATCTTCGGTCTCATCGGTCCCAATGGAGCAGGAAAGACCACCATCATCAGGATGATCATGAACATCCTGGCGCCTGATTCCGGCAGTATCACCATAGACGGTACCGCTCTCACTGATGCTCACAAGAGCCGCATAGGCTATCTGCCCGAGGAACGCGGTCTATACCGGAACATGAAGGTCTTTGACATGCTCGCGTTCCTTTCGGAGATCAAAGGTGCAGACAGGCACGAGAGTCAACGTCGCATTATGCACTGGCTCGAACGCTTTGGTATCATGGAATGGAAGGACCGGAAGATAGAAACACTCTCCAAGGGGATGTCCCAGAAAGTCCAGTTCATAGGTTCTTTAGCCCATGATCCGGACATTCTCATCTTCGATGAACCATTCACGGGGTTGGATCCCGCCTCTCAGGACCTTCTGCTGGAGATCCTGCTGGAGCAGAGACAGGCCGGAAAGACGATCGTATTCTCCACCCACATCATGGAGCACGCAGAACGTATCTGTGAACGCCTGTTCCTCATCAACAGCGGCGGGGAGGTTGCCTCCGGTACGCTTGCGGACATCAAGCGGCGTTTCGGCATCGACGCCGTCCGGGTAGAGTATGATGGGGATGCGTCCTTCGTCACATCCCTCCCCTATGTCACACACCTGCGCATGTTCCCTCGCTGGCTGGAAGCGGAGCTATCCGGATCTGAAGCTGCCGACAGCCTCTATCGCGACCTTGCAGGTCGTATCAGAGTCAGGAGATTCGAGATCCTGGAACCCAGCCTGCACTCCATCTTCGTCAGACTCACCGGCGGCAGCAGAAGGGACTCAGACAGAGAGGTATCACATGTATAGACTGTTTGCGGTGATCAGACGGGAGTTCAAGGCAGCTGCAGCAAACAGGACCTTCGTCATCATGACCATCCTCGGGCCATGCTTCCTTCTGGCGATAACCCTGCTGCCGGGTCTCCTTGCCGGCAATCCGGACGTGCTGCGTACCGGTAAACCCGTTGCCATCAATGCCGCAGATGCCGCGACAGGCAGATTCCTGACAGAAGCCCTGTCTTCTCAGCATATGGAACTGACGATAGAAGACGATCCCCGAAGAGGCAGGGATCTGGTATATGCAGGTTCCTATGGCGGTTATATAGAGGTCCCGGCAGCCTGGCCGGACGAAGAAGCGAGGTACTTCACCAGGACAGGTACCGAGGTTATGGTATTCAGCAGTGTGGAAGCCATACTGAGTTCGTACGCAACACAACTGCGGATCAGCGAAGCCGGACTCTCACAGGAACAGGCATCTGTACTCCTGTCAGAACCTGCTTTCAGAGTGATCAGGCTGGGGACAGCCCAGAAAGAGGAGACGGCGACTCAGGATGATTTCATGAGCATACTCATGACAGCCCTGTCTTTCGTCATGCTCATCTACATGACTGTGCTTCTCTACGGGCAGATGATAGGACGTTCGGTGGTGCAGGAGAAAAGTGGAAAAACCGTTGAGATCATGCTCTCCAGCCTTTCCTCGCGTGATCTCATGTTCGGCAAGATCCTTGGACTGGGTCTTGCAAGCCTGCTGCAGTACACTTTCTGGATCAGTATGGGGATATTCATGATCACTCTGGTGGGGCCTGCCTTCGACTTGAGGCTTCCGGCTGCCCTCTCGATCGACAACCTCTTCTGGCTGCTGCTGTTCTTCCTCCTGGCGTTCTTCCTCTATGCGGCAGCCTATGCATTTCTTGGCGCCGCTGCGAAGGATGAGCACCATCTGGGACAGCTCTCATGGCCGCTCATCATATTCCTGATCATCCCCATGGTCCTCATAAGCACCCTGGTCATGAACCCTGAGAGCCCCGTTGTCAGGTTCCTGTCATTCTTTCCGTTCACCAGCCCCATCGTCATGCTGATCCGGGTATTGGCAGGCGCCCCCGCCTGGTGGGAACTGGGCTTGTGTATCGGGCTGCTGATCATGAGTATCTATGCAGTGACCATCCTGGGAGCCAGACTGTTCAGGACCGGAATACTGATGAGCGGAAAACGCTACAGCATACGTGAGATCATGCGCTGGATCCGTGTGCGATGACCCCCTGAACGTGTACGAGATGGCCCCTCTGCTGCATGCTGAACGTCTATGCGGTGTGCAGTCTCATCTCTCCCTATTCTGCCGCGCACCCGCATGAGAGCTGTCGGTACAGCGAGCGCTGTGGATCGATCGCCCCGGGTGTGCCCGAACGATCAGGGACTATACATCGTCATCAGAAAAAAAACTCCTGTTGGTTCGCTTTGCAGCCGGTCCAACAGGAAAGACCTACTCATCACTCTGCAGTATCCAGTCACTTGGACACTGTCGATGCACATCTGCATATGCAAGAAGCCTGTCGGATACATACGGGAGAGTATGTGTATATCGACTCTACTTTTTTTCCGCAGGGCGCTGTGCTTGCGGACCTGATGATCACAGATATCATCAGGAAAGTATGCTATACTTGCATATGCAACAATTATAGCAATTACCTGCGAAAGTATCAAACATAATTACTGCACACGCAATCTTGCAGGTTCTGGAGGTGTACGATGTTTCTCATGAATGAATTCTGGGAACGTTTTGAGGTGCAGCGTAAGAGCCTGTCACTCACACGCAGTGAGATCTGTGCCAGGACCGGCATCTCCGTCGGTACCATGAACAGCTGGCTATCACGCGGGAACACCTATCCCAGTGTCCTTGAAGCTGCGAAGATCGCCAAAGCTCTCGACCTTTCGATAGAATGGCTACTTACCGGCAGAGAAGAACCTGTGGCGAACTCTGACATCCTGCTGTTCACGATCCTCGAGAACCCGCGGCTGCTGCTCATCGCAGAGGTCCTGCCGCTTTTGAACAACACCCAGCTGCATGCCCTTGAGGCACAGATCAACGCCATGGATGTAAAGATCGCCTACAAGCCCGGAAGACTGAAGCTATAACATCACCGAACAGGACTCACAGGCCCCCTCCCCGTTCTCTGTACACCACCACATACTGTCATCCCTTCACTGCATGCGGTACTCCCAGCAGAAGGATGGATCACCTGATGCGATGCATTTGACCAGGAACGATACGAGGGGTGCCCCGCC